>NZ_JBHWLC010000046.1:0-68996 GCF_042730635.1 Streptomyces sp. NPDC059917 | reverse complement strand
GCAGTATCACTACTGGGGCTTTCCTCCGGGCTTCGTTCTTCGTTTCCGACTCTATCAGACTCTTTCGTGTCCGATTCCCGGTCGAAGCGGGATCTTGCTTTTCGCTTTCCAGGTCTTCGCTTTCGCGTTTCCCTTTCCGGCGAGTCCGACTCTATCAGATCCTTTCGGGCCTGACTCCCAGTCAGTTGGGCTTGTCTTCCCGGCTGTTGGGCCGTTCCGACTCCCAAACTCTAGCGGATTTCCCGGGTGGCTCATAATCGGGCCGCGGTTGGAATTCGGGCATGCCGAATTCGTTCCCGGTGGGAGATCGTGCTGAGTTGGGTGCCGCTACGAGGCGGCGTCATCTGCTGTCACCGAAACATTCCGGCTCCGGGACAACTCGGAGAACCTTACGGACTCGCGGGGTCGGTGTCAACCCCGGGTCCGCGTGCCAGGTCAGGCGGGCGACTGGAGGCCTTCGACCCGGTCCAGCAGGCGCGTGAGGATGTCGCCGAGCAGGGCGCGCTCCGCGGTGGAGAGGTCCTGCAGGAGGTCCTCTTCGAAGAGCGTGGCCGCGCGCATCGCGTCGAGCCACTTGCTGCGGCCCTCGTTCGTGAGCTCCACGATCACGCGGACCCGGTTGGACTCGTCGCGCTCCCGCGTCACCAGGCCGTCCGCGGTCATGCGGTCGATCCGGTGGGTCATCGCGGCGGGCGTCAGGCCCAGCTGCTTCGCCAGCTCGCTCGGGCCCATCCGGTAGGGGTCGCCCGCGAGCACGAGGGCCTTGAGGACCTCCCACTCGGCGTTGCTGATGCCCAGGGCCGCCGTCTGGCGGCCGTACGCGACGTTCATCCGGCGGTTGAGGCGGCTCAGAGCCGACACGACCTTCTCGACCTGGGGGTCGAGGTCCTGGAACTCGCGCTGATAGACGGCGATCTGCTCATCGAGGCTCGGCTCGTGGACGGGCGTAGTGCCGTCGGGGGTGTCACCCATGGACCGAAGTATGGCACGAGCCCATTGGCGTCTAACTCCTTCGGTGTGTAGAGTTAAGGATCGAACTTTAGGTATGAAGTCTTGAGGCTTCAGTAGTGAAGGCAGGTGAGAAGTGACCAAGGTGATGGGCGCTGCGATGCGGAGGATCCAGGCCGGTAACGCGCTGACCGCGTTCGGTATCGGTTTCACGGTTCCGTTCCTCTATATCTACGTGGCGCAGGTGCGGGATCTGGGTGCGGCTACGGCGACGTGCGCCTTCGTGGCGTTCGCCCTGGGCGCCCTTCTCGCGCTGCCCCTCACCGGTCGGGTCATCGACCGGCGCGGGCCCGTCCCCGTGGTCATGGGCGCGGCGGTGGCCGCGTCGGTGGGCGCGATATCGCTGGGGCTGTCGACCGGCGTCGTCCCGATCCTGCTGTCCGCCCTGGCGCTGGGTGCCGGGCAGGCCGTCATGCAGCCCGCGCTGGCCACGATGATCGTGTGGTGCTCCACCCCGAGCACCCGGACCCGTGCCTTCGCGCTCCAGTTCTTCATGCAGAACCTGGGTCTCGGCATCGGCGGCCTCATCGGCGGCCAGATCGTGGACGTGGACCGTCCCGGCAGCTTCACCCTGCTGTTCAGCATCGAGGCCGTGATGTTCCTGGTGCTGGCGGGCGTGATCGCCACCGTGCGGATGCCGCACGCGCCGAGCATCAAGGACGCGGTACCGAGGGACCCCGCCCAGGCGGGTGGGGGCGGCTGGAAGCGGCTGCTGGAGCACAAGGCGATGGTCCAGCTCTGCGTGCTGGGCTTCGTGATCTTCTTCGCCTGCTACGGGCAGTTCGAGTCGGGTCTCGCCGCCTTCGGCACCGAAGCGGCCGGGATCTCCCCCTCCACCCTCGGCTTCGCGCTGGCCGCCAACACCGGTGCGATCGTCGTGGCGCAGTTCGTGGTGCTGCGGCTGGTCGAGAAGCGGCGTCGTTCGCGCGTCATCGCCCTGGTCGGCGTGATCTGGACGGGCGCCTGGCTCATAGCCGGCTTCTCGGGCCTGGGGCACGGCAGCGCGATGATGGCCGCCGCCGCGTTCATCACGACGTACGCCCTCTTCGGCATCGGCGAGGCCATGCTGTCGCCCACGCTGGCCCCGCTGGTGGCGGACCTGGCGCCGGAGGGTTCGGTCGGCCAGTACAACTCGGCCTTCGCCCTGGTCAAGCAGATGGCGCTGGCGCTCGGCCCGCTGGGCGTGCCGGTCGGCGCCGGGGTGCCGATGCTCTACATCGGGATCTTCGTCGTGGTCTCGCTCGGCATCGCCTGGCTCGCGCTGCGGCTCGGCAAGCGGTTGACGCCGGTGCAGGACAACCCGTCGCTGTTGAAGGCCGCTCCGGCCCAGGTGCCGGCCCCGAAGGCCGCTGCCGTCGCCGAGCCCGTATCGGCGTAGCGCGCGGGCGCAGGAAGCAGGGAAGGCCCCGGTCCGATCGGACCGGGGCCTTCCTGCGTTCGTTCGCTGCTCGCCGCTACTCGCCCGGCTTCTTGTCCGGGAGGGCGAATTCGCACCAGACGGCCTTGCCGCCGCCCGGGGTGCGCCGGGTGCCCCAGGAGGAGGCGATGGTCGCGACGATCGAGATGCCGCGGCCCGTCTCGTCGGCCGGTTCGGCGCGGCGGCGCCGCGGCAGGTGGTCGTCCCCGTCGGTGACCTCGATGATCAGGCGTCGGTCCGTACGGCGCAGGCGCAGGCGCATCGGCGGGGTGCCGTGTTGGAGGGAGTTCGCCACGAGTTCGCTGGCGGCCAGCACCCCGAGGTCGCACAGCTCCATCGGGAAGCGCCAGGAGGCGAGGACGCCCTGCGCGAAGGCCCGGGCCCGCGGGGCCGCCTCGATGCCGCCCAGCAGCTCCAGGGCCGCGTTGTGGAAGAGCTCCGCCTCCGAGCCGACGCGGGCGGGCTGCTGGAGGACCATCACGGCGACGTCGTCGTCGTGGTCGGCGTCCACGCCCAGGGCGCGCATCAGCCGGTCGCAGATGACGGCGGGGGTGCCCAGGGCGCCGGAGAGCGCGCGTTCCAGGGCGGCCACGCCCTCGTCGATGTCCTCGCCCCGGCGCTCGACGAGGCCGTCGGTGTAGAGGACCGCGGTGGAGCCGGGGCCCAGCGCGATGGTGCCGGAGGTGTGCAGCCAGCCCCCGGTGCCGAGCGGGGGCCCGGTGGGGTCGGCGGCGCGCCGGACGGTGCCGTCCTCGTCGCGGACGAGGATGGGCAGGTGGCCCGCGGAGGCGTAGGCCAGCAGGCCCTCGCTGGGGTCGTGGACGGCGTACACGCAGGTCGCAATCTGGCTGGCGTCGATCTCGGCGGCGAGGCCGTCGAGGAGCTGGAGCACCTCGTGCGGGGGCAGGTCGAGCCGGGCGTAGGCGCGCACCGCGGTGCGCAGCTGGCCCATGACGGCGGCGGCGCGGACGCCCCGGCCCATGACGTCGCCGATGACGAGGGCGGTGCGGCCAGCGCCGAGGGTGATGACGTCGTACCAGTCCCCGCCGACCGCGGCCTCGGTGCCGCCGGGCTGGTAGGTGGCGGCGATGCGCAGGTCGTCGGGCTGTTCCAGCTCCTGCGGGAGCAGGGAGCGCTGGAGGGTGACGACGGCCTCGCGCTGGCGGCGCTCGGCGGTGCGCAGCCGTTCGACGGCTTCGGCGTGGTCGGTGACGTCGGCGAGGTGGATCAGTACGCCGGCGCTGCGGCCCGCGCCGTCGGCCTCGGGGAAGTCCACGGGGGTGCAGGTGGCGGTGTAGGAGCTGCCGCCGGGTGCCTTGCGGTTCTTGGCGGTACGGGGCTTGCCGCTGCGCAGGACCTGGTCGAGGAGCGGGAGCAGCCCGAGCTCGCCGAGTTCGGGCAGGGCTTCGTGGGCGGCGGCGCCGGTGGGCCGTGGGCCGAAGCCCGCGGTGTAGGCGTCGTTGACGTAGGCGATGCGGTGCTCGGGACCGTGGACGAGCGCGACGCGGGCCGGGAGGCACCCGAGGACCTCGCGCACGGAGAGCACGTCGAGGGAGGGCACTGCGGCGAGCGCCGCGGCGGATCCGGTTCCGGTCCCGGAGACGGTGGGGTCCGTGGGGTCGGCGGGGCCGCCGTCCTGGCCGGACGGGCTCCGCTCGGCGCCACTGCCGGTGGGGTCGGCGCGGACGCCGCGGGCTGCCGGGACGGAGCCTTCGCCCCGCTTGGCCTGGGCTGCGGCATGTTCGGTCCGGGCGGCGGCGCGGCGCTGCGTTCCTGGAAACCGGGCGCTCCAGCGCGTGAAGTTCACTGCGTTCAAGCCTCGTGGTGTCGCTATTGGTCGCTACATCGCTCGTGGTCGGTCGCTCGGCGGTGTCACTCTGTGCAGGTGTGAGCCCACCTATGGTCACACGTCCAGTGTGGCCGACCACACTGACAACGTCAGCGCTGGTTGTCCTTCGGGGGGTTGGGGGCGGACGGGGGCGGGGGTTCCTTGGGTCCGCCGCCCGCGGCGAGTTCGAATTCGGCCCTGGGGTGTTCGAGGGACCCGAGGGAGACGATCTCGCGCTTGAACAGCCCGGAGAGGGTCCATTCGGCGAGGACGCGCATCTTGCGGTTGAAGGTGGGGACGCGGCTCAGGTGGTAGACGCGGTGCATGAGCCAGGCCGGGTAGCCCTTGAGCTTGCGGCCGTAGACGTGGGCGACGCCCTTGTGGAGGCCGAGGGAGGCCACGGAGCCGACGTACTTGTGGGCGTACTCGGTGAGCACTTCGTCGCGCAGGGCGTGGATCAGGTTGTCCGCGAGCACCTTGGCCTGGCGGACGGCGTGCTGCGCGTTGGGGGCGCATTCGATGCCGGGTGCGGCGGCGGTGATGTCGGGGACGGCGGCCGCGTCTCCGGCGGACCAGGCGTGTTCGACGCCCGCGACGGTGAGGAAGGCGGTGCAGGCGAGCCGGCCGCGTTCGTTGCGGGGCAGGTCGGAGGCGGCGAGGACGGGGTGGGGTTTGACGCCCGCGGTCCACACGACGGTGCGGGTGGGGAAGCGGGCTCCGTCGCTGAGGACGGCGACGCGGTCCGCGCAGGATTCCAGGCGGGTCTCCAGGCGCAGGTCGATGTTGCGGGCGCGCAGTTCGCGGATCGTGTACTTGCCCATGTCGGGGCCGACCTCGGGGAGGATCCGGTCGCTGGCCTCCACCAGCACCCACTTCATGTCTTCGGGCTTGATGTTGTGGTAGTACCGGGCGGCGTAGCGGGCCATGTCCTCCAGCTCCGCGAGGGCCTCGACGCCCGCGTATCCGCCGCCGACGAAGACGAAGGTCAGGGCCGCGTCGCGGATGGCCGGGTCGCGGGTCGAGGAGGCGATGTCCATCTGTTCGATGACGTGGTTGCGCAGGCCGATGGCCTCTTCGACGGTCTTGAAACCGATGGCGTACTCGGCGAGTCCCGGGATCGGGAGCGTGCGGGACACCGAACCGGGGGCGAGGACGATCTCGTCGTACTCGATCTCGAAGGCGCCGGTGCCCTCCTCGGCGGTGGCGAGGGTGGTGACGGTCGCGGTCCGTTTGGCGTGGTCGATGCTGCGGGCCTCGCCCACGACGATGCGGCAGCGGTCCAGCACGCGGCGCAGTGGTACGACGACGTGGCGCGGGGAGATGGAGCCGGCGGCCGCCTCGGGGAGGAAGGGCTGGTAGGTCATGTACGGCTCGGGGCTGATCACCGTGACCTCGGCCTCGTCGGCTCTCAGCTTTCGCTGGAGCCGGAGCGCCGTGTACATGCCGACGTAACCTCCGCCGACGACGAGGATGCGTGTCCGGGGCGGGGTGCCGGGGGCCGAGCCCCGGGAGTTAGCAGCCTTCACCATCCCATGACGCAACGTGGCCGGGAGTTTGTCCACAGGCTCGACAAATTGTGTGACCGGAGGTGGGGGTGCGAAGGGCTGGTTCACAGATGTGGATGGGGGGTGAGGTGCGCAGGTCAGGCAGTGCGGAGGGGGTGATTCCGGGGGCTTGGAACGGAAAAGTGGGGGTCAATGCTCCGATCGAGCGATGGTCCGTACGGAGCTGCCTCTTCTGAATTGACTCTGGCTCAACTATGTTCGTAGCCCGTCGAGGAGTTAGGACCAGGGCCCACATGACCGTGGCCCCCCTCGACACGAAGGCGGGGACTGTCTCCGGGGGGAGACAAATGATTACCGGGGGAAACATATGAACATTTCCGATTTCCATGGGTCTGCGACCGCGCTCTCGGCCGAGGGCGCCACTCGTGTGATCGCTGGTGGAACCTCGCACGGCGTGGGCCGCTCCACGCCGCTGCGGGTCGACGCACAGCGCAACCTCGAGCACGTCCTGCGCGCCGCGCGCGAGGTGTTCGGTGAACTGGGCTACGGGGCTCCGATGGAAGACGTCGCGCGGCGCGCCCGCGTCGGTGTCGGCACCGTCTACCGGCGCTTCCCGAGCAAGGACGTCCTGGTCCGGCGCATAGCCGAGGAGGAGACCTCCCGACTGACCGAGCAGGCCAGGGCCGCGCTCGGCCAGGAGGAGGAGCCGTGGCAGGCGCTGTCGCGCTTCCTGCGCACCTCCGTCGCCTCCGGCGCCGGGCGGCTGCTGCCGCCGCAGGTGCTGCGGGTCGGTGGGGCCGGCGAGGACGGCCAGGACGTGCTGGAGGCCGTGGACACGGCGCGGGTGCCGCAGCAGCGGCAGGCCGTGGTGGTCGGCGGTCAGCCGGACCTGCGGGTCGTGGGCGGGCGTACCTCGATCGAGGACGAGCCGTCGGAGGACGCGGGCGCCGGTGCGCTCCTGGAGGTCGTCGGCCGGCTGGTCGACCGCGCCCGGGAGGCCGGTGAACTGCGCCGCGACGTCACGGTGGCCGATGTGCTGCTCGTCATCGCGACGGCCGCGCCGGCACTGCCGGACCCGGCCCAGCAGGCGGCCGCTTCGGCCCGGCTGCTGGACATCCTGCTGGAGGGGCTGCGCTCGCGGACCGTCTGAGCGGACCGTCACGGCTGAGTCACCTTTCGCGCGGTCGGTCCGCCGGGAAACCGGGTGGACCGGCCGCGCGTTCGGCTCCCCCGGCTCGATCCGCGGAGCGCTCGCATCGAACGGACGCGAACGGACGGTCACCCGGACGGGTGAGGCGGGGCGCGGGAATTCGCCGAATCCAGCCCGGATGAGTGGATGCCGTCCGGAGCGGTCCGGTGCGCGGTCGCCGTGTGACACGCTGGTTCGGTGTACCGGCTGAGTGTGTCCTGCGGGGGCTTGCGCGATGGGCGTTGACGGGCGGGAAGATCCGGTCTCCGGTGCGGCGGGCCCCGGCGGCGAGTCCGACGAGGGCGCCTTGCCCGCCCGACAGGTCCCGGCCCAGCGCGAACCGAGCGGCCCCCGGACCTCCGGTGGTACGAGCGCGGGGGCGTCGGCGGCGGGCCAGGCCGGTGCGGCCGGTGCAGAAACGCCTTCGTCCGACGCCGAGTTGATCGCGCGGATGCGCGGGGGTGACGACGGCGCCTACGAGGAGCTCTTCCGGCGGCACGCCGATTCCGTACGCCGCTACGCGCGCACCTGCTGCCGCGACGCGCACACCGCCGACGACCTGACCGCCGAGGTCTTCGCCCGCACCCTCCAGGCGGTGCGCGGCGGGGCCGGGCCCGACCAGGCGGTGCGCGCGTACCTGCTCACCACCGTCCGCCGGGTCGCCGCGGCCTGGACGAAGACCGCCAAGCGGGAGCAGCTCGTCGAGGACTTCGCCCTGTTCGCGGAGCAGTCCGGCGCGGGAGCCGAGGCGGGGACGGGGCTGGCGCCCGGCGCGGACACCCTGGAACTGGGCGCGGACGTACGGGCCATGCACGAGGCCGAGCAGTCGCTGGCCATGCAGGCCTTCCGCAGCCTGCCCGAGCGGTGGCAGGCCGTGCTGTGGCACACCACCGTCGAGGAGGCCTCGCCGAGCGCGATCGCCCCGCTCTTCGGGCTGACCGCCAATGCGACGGCGGTGCTGGCCAGCCGGGCCCGGGAGGGGCTCAAGCAGGCCTACCTCCAGGCCCACGTGAGCACCGCGCTGAGCGAGGGCGGGGACTGCGCCCGCTACGCCGACCGGCTGGGCGCCCATGCCCGGGGCGGGCTGCGGGTGCGGGCCGAGCGGGGGCTGCGCAAGCACCTGGAGGAGTGCGTGAAGTGCCGGCTGGTCGCCGGTGAGCTCAAGGACGTCAACGCCGGGATCCCGGCGCTGCTTCCGGTCGCGGTCATCGGGTGGTTCGCCGCCGGGTACGCGGTCAAGGCGGCCGGGGTGGTGGCCGGCGGGGTCGTGGCCGCGGGTGGTGCGGGGGCCGCCGCGGCGGCCGCGGGCGGTTCCACGGCGGGGGCGGGAGCGGGGGCCGGGGCCGGGGCGGCCGGGGCGGCCGGTGGGTCCGGGGCCGGGGCCTCGGGTGCGGGGGCGCTGGCCTCCGAAGGGCTGGGGCTTCCCGCCAAGGTCGCCATCGCCGCCGGTGTGGTGGTGGCCGCCGCGGCCGGGGTGGTGTTCGCGCTGGCCGGGGACGACGCGAAGCCCGAGGCGCAGGTGGCGCCGAAGCCGACCGCCGTCGCGCCCGTGGTCCCGCACGCCCCGGCTCCCCTCTCCCCGGAGCCCGGTTCGCCCGCGCCGCAGCCGCCGGTCGTGCGGGCGCCCGTACCGTCGCCGCGCGGGTCGACGCCGCAGGCGCCCTCGGCGTCGCCGACCCGGTCGCCCTCGCCGCCCGCGCCGTCGCCCGCGAAGCCGAGCCCTCCGCGGGCGACGCCGAGTCCTCCGCGGCCTTCGCCGAAGCCGAGCCCGACGCCCGCTCCCGCGACCGGCTACCAGCTGGTGCGGCTGGAGCAGTCGGCGCTGGGCGACCACGACGGGCCCGAGGTGCAGACCTGGCGCAGCAGCTGGGTGTGGCAGCGGTGGGGGCTGGTGGTCGGCGACCGGCGCTACGGGCACGGGATCACCGTCAACGCCCGGTCCTCGGTGGAGATCACCCTGAACCGCGTGTGCAGCTCCTTCTCCGCGCGGGCCGGGGTGGACGGGCTGTCCCTGCCGGGTGACGGAGCCGTGCGGTTCTCCGTGTACGGGGACGGGGTGCGGCTGTGGCGGTCGGCGCCGGTCTCCTACGGCGAGCCCGCCGTGCCGGTCGAGGTGGCGATCACCGGGCGCAAGACGCTGCGGTTGGTCGTGGAGCATGCCGATCGGCGTGCCGACCTGACGTTGGCTGCGTGGGCCGACTCGGTGATCAGCTGTCGGTGACGTGGGCGGGGGCCTGTGGCTTGGCCCTCCGGGGGCGCCTCAAGCGCCGGCGGGGCTGGAATGGGGGCCCTGGTCGGCTGGCCGTCGCTCGGGCGGGGCGCCTGCGGCTGGGTGGGCCCTCCGGGGGCGCCTCAAACGCCGGCGAGGCTGGATTGGGCCGGTGGTCACGGGCAGCAGTGGGGCTGGGATGGGGGGCCAGTGGTCGGCTCGGCTGGCCGGGGCTCGGACAGGGCGCCTGCGGCTGAGTGGGCCCCCCGGGGGCGCCTCAAACGCCGGCGGGGCTGGAATGGGGGCCCTGGTCACCAGCCGGGTGCGGCTCGGACAGGGCGCCTGCGGCTCGGTGGGCCCTCCGGGGGCGCCTCAAACGCCGGCGGGGCTGGATGGGGCTCAGGTGGTGAGGTTGGTGAGGAGGGATTGGGGGGTGAGGGTGGTGCCGGTGGCGGATTCTTGGGCGTAGGTGGTCGGGCCGAGGGTGGATCGGTTGCGGGCCGGTAGGTCGTGCACCAGGGCCTCTTCGGGTACGGACCGGGGGAAACCGGCGCGCCAGGCGGTGGCCGCGGCCAGGGCGCGGACGGACTCGGCGGGCCGGTCCAGGTCCGCCAGCAGCGCCGCGGTCGTTTCGGCGAGGACGGCCAGCACCCGCTCCGCGCAGTGCTCGGTGATCGCCTTCTCCAGCGTCGGCACGATCACCGCCAGTCCGGCGGCCGGGCCCTCCTCCAGCGCCCGGAGCCGGGCGTCCAGATTGGCCAGGCCCGCCACGAACTGCGGCGGCACGTTCGCCAGGACCGACTCGACCCCGGCCCGCTCGTGCTCGGCGCGCGCCCGGACCGGATCGCCCTGGTCGAGCGCGATCATGCCGCCGAGGAGGCGGGAGAAGGCCAGGACGTCGGTCACCTGGGTGTCGTACGCCTCGGCGTCGGCCTCCGCCAGCAGCCTCAGGGCGCCTTGCGAGTCGCCCAGGCAGTAGGCGGTCTCGGCGATCCGGGCGAGCGCGAACGGCGCCTCGAAGTGCGAGCCGACCTCGCGGGCCAGGCGCAGGCACTCCTCGTACTCGGCGCGCGCCCAGTCGAACCGGCCGCGCGAGAGCGCGACCTCGCCCGCGGCGCTGGACACCTGGGCGCGGGTCCAACGGTCACCGACGCGACGGGCGATCTCGTGGAGCTCCACCAGGTCCGCGTCGACCGTCGGCAGTCCGCCGATGATGTCGATGGCGACGTGCGTACGGAGCATGAGGGTCACCCCCAGCTCCCACTCGCCCGCGTGCTCCCGGCAGTTGGTGACGGTCTCGTCGAGCCCGGCGTGGAAGTCGAGGGAGTCGCCGGTGAGGTAGCAGGTCAGCGGCCACAGCATGCCGGGGAAGCGGGCGGACTCCGGGCCGGGTCGGCGGAAGGCCCGCTGGATGCGCTCGGCCAGGGCCAGGCGTTCGGGCGTGCGGAACTCCCCGACCGGACGGGTTTCCGCCAGCAGGAACACGTGGAGCAGCTGGAGGCGCATCCAGGGCCAGTACGCGGGGGTGTCCGCGGCCGGTTCCACCGGGTCGAGCGCGATCACCAGGGCGGTCCACTCGGCGCCCTCGGTGCGGTAGTTGCGCAGCCACCAGAACCAGCCCAGGGCGAAGACGAGCCGCTGGGAGGTCTCCAGGTCGGCGTCCGAGACCGCTGCGGTGAAGGCGGCGCGCAGGTTGTCCAGCTCGCCCTCGATCCGCACGATCCAGGGGAGCTGGGCCGAGGAGCGCAGGAGGGGCTCCGCTTCTTCGGCCAGGGCCGTGAAGTGGGTGGTGTGCCGGCGGACGGTGGCGGCCAGGTCCGCCGGGACCTCCGCGGCGCGCTCGGCGGCGTACTCGTGGATGGTCTCCAGCATGCGGTAGCGCATCGCGGTGGCGCCCTCGGCGGAGGAGCCTCCGGGCGAGAGGGGGACCGGGGCCGGGTCCGCCACGACGAGGGACTTGTCGACGAGGGCGCCGAGTACGTCGGCCACGTCCGCGATGTCGGTGAGATCGCCCCCGGACCGGGCGTCGGGCCCGCGCAGGGCGCAGACGGCTTCGGCCGCGGTCAGGTCGCAGCCCCCGGCGAAGACCGACAGGCGGCGCAGCACCGTGCGCTCGTCGGCGTCCAGCAGCTCCCACGACCAGTCGACCACCGCCCGCAGCGTCTGCTGGCGCGGCAGCACCGTACGGCTCCCGCTGGTCAGCAACCGGAACCGGTTGTCCAGCCGGTCCGCGATCTGCCGCGGGGTCAACAACCGCAGCCGCGCCGCCGCCAACTCGATCGCCAACGGCAGCCCGTCCAGGCGCCGACAGATCTCGGCGACGGCGGCCGGATCGTCGGTCACGGCGAACCCCGGCCGGGCGGCGGCGCCGCGCTCCGCGAAGAGGCGGTGCGCGTGGTCGGGCGGGAGGGGTTCGACGGGGCGGACGTTCTCGCCGGGCACGCCGAGGGGTTCGCGGCTGGTGGCCAGGATCCGCACGCCCGGGCAGTGCGTGAGCAGCCGCTCCGCCAGCTCGGCGGCCGCCCCGATGACGTGCTCGCAGTTGTCGAGGACGAGGAGCAGGCGGCGCTGGGCGCAGTGTTCCAGGAGCTGGGTGGTGGGGTCCTGCGCGACGGGCTTCTCGCGGCCGACGAGGACGGTGTCGCGCAGGCCGAGGACGCTGAGGACCGCGCCGGGGACGGCCGCCGGGTGGTCGAGGCGGGCCAGCTCGACCAGCCAGACCGGTTCGGCGGGGCTGGCCGGGGTGGCGGGGGCGGCGCGCTCGGCGTGGCGGGCGGCCGCGTGTTCGGCGAGGCGGGTCTTACCGGAGCCGCCGGGGCCGGTGAGGGTGACGAGGCGGGCGCGGGACAGGTCGCCGTGGAGGGCGGCGAGTTCGGGTTCGCGGCCGACGAAGGAGGTGAGGCGGGGGCGGAGGTTGCCGCGGCGCTCGGTGGGGGCGGGGCCGGGGGTGGGGGGTGGCGTTGTGGGCGCGGGGGCGGGGGCGGGTCGCAGGAGGTCGGCGTGGAGGGCGGTGAGTTCCGGGCCGGGGTCCGCGCCGAGGCCTTCGGCGAGGGCGCGGCGGGTGCGGTCGTACGCGGCGAGCGCGTCGGCGGTGCGGCCGGCGGCGCGCAGGGCGCGCAACTGCTGGGCGCGCAGGGGCTCGTCGTACGGGTGGAGCGCGATCAGCGCCTCGATCTCGGGGAGCAGCGTGGCCGGATCGGTGGTGGGGGTGCGCAGTTCGGCCTCGATGAGGTCGCGGACGGCGGCCGCGCGCTGGGCCTCCGGGCCGATGGCGTGCGCGGCGCGGGTGGTGGGGTCGGGGAGGTCGGCGAGGGCCGGGCCGCGCCAGAGGGCCAGGGCGGTGCGGAGGGTCTCGGCGGTGCGGAGGATGTCGGCGGGGGGCCGTGCTCCGGGCGGGGGCGCGGAGAGGGCCAGGGCGGCCTGGCGGGCCAGGCGCTGGAACTCGTACAGGTCCACGTCGTCCCGGGTGGCGGACAGGCGGTAGCCGCCGGTGGGGTCGGCCTGGACCGTGTCCTTGCCGCCGAGGGTGCGGCGCAGGCGGGATACGAGGGCCTGCAGGGCGGCGGGGGCGTCGTGGGGCGGGTCCTCGGCCCAGATCTCGTCGATGAGGACGGACACGGGGACGGCGGGGCCGCCGGCCCGGAGGGCGAGGGCGGCGAGGAGCGCGCGGAGGCGGGCGCCGCCGATGGGGAGGGGGGAGCCGGAATCGTCACGGGCTTGGGTGTTGCCGAGGATCAGGTACCGCACGGGGTCATTTTGCCTTGGGGGTGGGGGCGGGGGGCGTGGATTTTGGGTGCGGGTGGGGGCGGCCGTCCGGTGCGGGTGCCCGTGGGGGGCGGGTGCGGGTGCCCGTGGGGGGGGGGGGGGGGGGGGCCCGCTGCGCGGGGCTGTCCCCTCCCCGCCCCTTCCCGAAACCGGGCTCCGCCCGGACCCGCGCCTCAAACGCCGGCGGGGCTGGATTTGCCCGTGGGGGTCAGGAGAGGGCCGGGCGGCGGAGGGGGATGCCGGTGGGGACGGCGCGGCGGCGGGGGGAGGAGGTGCCCGTCCAGCAGGTGCCGCGGCGGGCCAGGAGGCGGCGCAGCCACAGTTCCACGGAGACCAGTTCGGCGAGGCCGTCCAGCGGGACCGGACGGCCCTGCGCCGCATCGATCAGGGCCTGCTGGATGACCCGCGCGTCGATCAGGCCCGCGTCCGCCAGCAGCGGGGCGGTGAAGAGCGCCAGCAGCGGGTCGAGGGCGGCGCGCAGCCCGAGCCGGACCGCCGTTTCGTTGGCGGAGTGGGCCGGGGCGCCCCAGCCGGGCGGGAGTTCGCGCACGCCCGTACCCGCGAGGACGGTCCGCAGGATCGCGGCGCGGGCACCGGGCTGGACCCGCAGGGATTCGGGCAGGGCGCGGGCCGCGCGCACGACCTGGTTGTCGAGGAACGGGGCGTGCAGGCGCTGGCTGCGGACCTCCACCGCCTGTTCGAAGACCCGGTGGTCGGCCGCGTGCCGGGCCAGGACCGAGCGGGCCCGGGCCTCTCCGGGGCGCAGCGACAGCGGGGGGCGGCCCGCGGCGGCGGCGAGCCGGACGGCGACCTCGGCGAGGGCTTCGCCGGTCAGCCAGCTCGCGGCGGGGCCGGGTCGGCACCAGGTGAGGGCGGCGAGGGAGGCGTCGAGCGGGGTGGCGGCGTCCCGGGGCAGCAGGCCCTCGCGCAGCCGGGCGGCGGCCGCTTCCATGCCCGCGCGGTAGGGCGTGCGGGCGAGGCGGCGGGCGGCGGAGTACACGGTCAGGGGGACGAGGAGGGACGGGCCGGAGGGCTGGCCCTCGGCGCCGACCGAGCGGGCGAGGGCGGCGACGGGCCGCAGCAGGTGGCGTCTGCGGCGGTCCATGAGGAGGTCGGCCAGCCGGGCGGGGTGCGCGTCGAGGACCTGGCGGGCGCCGTGGCCGACGAAGTGGTCGGCGCTGCCCGAGGCCAGTCGGCGCCGGTCGCGGGCGGCGAGGACGAGGGAGGGGCCGGGTTCGTCGGTGAGGGGGCCGTCGAGGTCGGCGTAGGGGAGGGCTTCCTCGGCCGCGGCGACGACGACGTGGTGCAGGCGGGGGTCGGCGGCGATGGCGTGGGCGCGTTCGAGCTCGCCCTCGCGGCCGCGCGGGGTGGTGAGGTCGTTGAAGGTGACGGCGAGCAGGCGTTCGCCGGCTCCGGAGCCGTGCCCGAGGACGGTGCCGGGGGCGCCTGGCAGTCCGGCGGCGAGGAGGGCGAGGGTGGCGGAGGCGCTGCCGCCGGAGAGGTCGGCCCCCACCCCGGCGGTGGGGGCGCCGCGGGCGGCGCGGCGGTCGGCGGGGCCCATGCCGGGAACCGGCCCGGGGTCGTGGGGCAGGGTGTCGGGGGCATGGCGGGGCGCCGTGAGCCGGGCGCGCACCGCGTCGACGAGTGCTTCCCGCACGCCCTCGGTCGCGGCCTCGGCCGCCATCTCGGGCGCGGCGACGGCGAGGGAGGCGACGGGCTCGTAGCCGGTGATCTCGCGGGAGCCCTCGCGCAGGATGATCGCGTGCCCGGGCGGGATCCGGCGGACGCCCGCGTACGGTGTGCCGTCGCCCAGTGCCTCGGGGCTGTCGGGACAGGCCAGCAGGGCGGCGAGGTGGCCGATGTCGAGCTGGGCCTCGATCAGGTCGGCGAGGGGGAGGGCCGCGGTGGCGTACGCCGTTCCGCCCGCCCAGGGGGTGTAGAAGACGGGCCGGGCGCCGGCGAGGTCGCCGACGACGGTGATCCGGCGGCCGGCCTGGACGACGGCGGTGTAGCTGCCGGGCCACTGGGTGAGGTGGCGCAGGGCGCCGCCCCGGGCGGCGTAGAGGGCGCGGCGCAGTTCGGCGTCCCCGGCGCCGCAGCAGCCGAGGACGGCGAGCCGGGTGAAGGGGTCGGCGGGGTCGGCGGTGACGGTGCGGATCTCGTCGGGGCGCCAGTCGCCGACGGCCCACAGCGGGTCGGGGTCGCCCCACAGGAGTTGGGCGCCGACCGGGTGCAGGGTGCGTTCGGTGTATTCGTCGGGCTCGCCGTAGGCGCCGTACGCACCGGCGGATCCCGGGGAACCGACCGGGCCCGTGGACGCGTAGGGGGTTTGGGAGGCGTACGAGGTGCGCGGGACGTCCGCGAGGCCTCCGCTCGGGCCGTCAGCCCCTCGGCGGGGCTCGCCGACGCGCCCGGCCGTGCCGAAGCTTGCGGCGATACTGCTCCAGCCCACCAACCACCGCATAGCCGTCTCCCCAGCCCGTGGGCACGTGACCGGGGCCGGACGGCCGGACGGCGGGACCCCGGGTGGCTCGGGTCCATGCTGCCACGAGACAGGCGTGCGAGAGTGGTTAAGGGGGGCGCACATGCAAACGAACACGCCCCGCCCACGCGGTATTTGGCGTTCCGTGCCCACCGCCCCATAGGTCGGTTTCGGCCATTCTTCGGCCGTACTGAGCGTGCGCGCGGGGGCGCGGTCCGGGAAGCGGCGTCCACCTCCCGGACCGTACCGCCACCCGCGGGGATTGAGGCGGCGGTCCCTCCCGGCCCGCCGGATCCATGCGTCGGGCCGACCCACGCACCGCACATCGAATCGCCGGGCCCCGGGGCGGGGCAGAGCGCACGGGCGGGCGCACGGCCACACGGGCGGAGCACGCACTGACACGTGCGCCCCGGGCACGACCCCGGCCCCGACTGTGCGTACGGACAACAATCTCGCCATCCGGAAGGCGGGGCCTTAACGCTTGGGATGCGGCGAACTACGCTGGGTTTACGTTGCCGGGCGCCTATGCCCCGACGACGGTCTGCGTTCCACGTGTGTGACGAGGGGTGGCGCATGTCCAGGGAGCTCCGTGAGCCGAACGACAAGCTCGGCGCCGTCCTCGCCCTCGCGGGCATCAGCAACGCGGGGCTGGCCCGGCGGGTCAACGACCTCGGGGCGCAGCGTGGACTGACGCTCCGGTACGACAAGACCTCGGTCGCCCGGTGGGTGTCCAAGGGCATGGTGCCGCAGGGCGCGGCCCCTCATCTCATCGCCGCCGCCATCGGCGCCAAGCTGGGGCGGCCGGTTCCGCTGCACGAGATCGGACTGGCGGACGCGGACCCCGCGCCCGAGGTCGGCCTCGCCTTCCCGCGCGACGTGGGCGCGGCGGTGCGCTCGGCCACCGACCTCTACCGTCTCGACCTCGCGGGCCGCCGCGGGGGCGGCGGGATCTGGCAGTCGCTGGCCGGCTCCTTCTCCGTGGCGGCGTACGCGACGCCCGCCTCGCGCTGGCTGATATCTCCGGCGGACGGCTCGGTCGCGCGTGAGGCCAATGCTCCGGCCCCCCTTCTCTCGGACGGCACGTCGGGAGGTACGGGCGGTACGGGTGCTGCGGGGGGTACGGGAAGTACGAGCGGTACGGGAGGTGCGAGCGGTACGGGCGGCACGACGGGCGGCAGCACGACGGGCGGCGCGGCGAGCGGCGCTCCGGGCGGTGGCCCAGTGGTCCCGGTCACATCGCCGCCGACCTCCTTTGTGCCCGCGCAGTCCGGCGCCGAAACGCCCCGCGCGCCCGGCCAGTCGACGGCCGCGCACTCCCCGGACCCGACCCCCCAGCGGGTCGGCCACAGCGACGTGGCCAAGCTGCGCGAGGCGGCCGAGGACGCACGCCGCTGGGACTCCAAGTACGGCGGTGGGGACTGGCGTTCCTCGATGGTCCCCGAGTGCCTGCGGGTGGACGCGGCCCCCCTGCTGCTGGGTTCCTACACCGACGAGGTGGGCCGGGCGCTGTTCGGGGCGACCGCCGAGCTGACCCGGCTGGCCGGGTGGATGGCCTTCGACACCGGCCAGCAGGAGGCGGCCCAGCGGTACTACATCCAGGCGCTGCGGCTGGCCCGCGCGGCCGCCGACGTACCGCTCGGCGGGTACGTGCTGGCCTCGATGTCCCTCCAGGCCACCTACCGGGACTTCCCGGACGAGGGGGTGGACCTCGCGCAGGCCGCCGTCGAGCGCAACCGGGGGCTGGCGACGGCCCGCACCATGAGCTTCTTCCGGCTGGTGGAGGCCCGGGCGCACGCGAAGTCGGGCGATCCGGTGGCCGCCGGCGGGGCGCTGCGGGCGGCGGAGGGCTGGCTGGAGCGGGCGCGGGAGGGGGACCCGGATCCGACCTGGCTCGGTTTCTACTCGTACGACCGTTTCGCGGCGGATGCGGCGGAATGCTACCGGGACCTCAAACTGCCCCGGCAGGTGCGGCGGTTCACCGAGCAGGCGCTGTCGCGCCCGACCGAGGAGTACGTGCGCTCGCACGGGCTGCGGTTGGTGGTGAGCGCGGTCGCCGAGCTGGAGTCCGGCAACCTCGACGCCGCCTGCGCGGCCGGGACCCGGGCGGTGGAGGTCGCGGGCCGGATCTCCTCGGCGCGCACCACGGAGTACGTGCGGGACCTGCTGCACCGGCTGGAACCGTACGGCGACGAGCCGCGCGTGGCCGAGCTGCGCGAGCGGGCCCGGCCGCTGCTGGTGACTCCGGCGTAGGCGCGTCCGCGCACCGCTCCCGGGCCGCGTTGTCAGTGGTGGGGTGCAGTATGCGGAGGTGGGAGGTGGCAGCGACGTGGACTGCGATGTGCTGGTGATCGGCGGGGGGATCGTCGGCCTGTCGACGGCGCACGCGCTGTCGCGCCTCGCCCCCGGCACGCGGGTCGTGGTGCTGGAGGAGCGGGGGGCCGCCCCGGTCCGTCCCCGAGGCGGGCGCCGCGACGGGCGCCAGGACGGGGCGGTCGACAGCGGGGGCTCGGACAGCGGCACCGTCGACGGCGACACCGTCGACAGCGGGGGCGTCGACAGCGGGGTCGTGGACAGCGGGATCCACCACCGGCCCGGGTCCCTCACGGCCCGCTTCGCGGTGCGGGGCGCGGTCGAGATGGCCGCCTTCTGCGCGGAGCACGGTGTGCCGCACGAGGTGACCGGGAAGCTGGTCGTCGCCACGGAGCGGGCCGAGCTGCCGCGGCTGCACGCGCTGGTCCAGCGCGGCCGCCGGCTGGGGGTACCGGTGCGGGAGCTGGGCCCGGCGCAGATCAGGGAGTACGAACCGGAGGTCCGCGCGCTGGCCGCGATCCGGGTCGGGACGACCGCGGTCGTGGACCACGGACGGCTGGCGGCGCAGCTCGCGCGATCATCCGGCGCGGAGATCCGGTACGGGGCGCGGGCGGAGGGGATCCGGCGGCGGCCGGGCCGGGTCGCGGTGCGGACCGCCTCCGGCGAGGTGCTGCGGGCGAAGGTGCTGGTGAACTGCGCCGGGGTGCGCAGCGACCGGGTGGCCCGGCTGGCCGGGGACGACCCGGGGGTGCGGATCTCGGCGTTCCGGGGGGAGTACTACGACCTGGCGCGGCCCTCGCTGCTGCGCGGCCCGATCGACGCGCTCCCGGACCCGGCGCGCCCCTTCCCCGGTGTCCACCTGCTCCGCGGGATCGACGGCGAGGTCCACGTCGCGGCGGGGGCCGCCGGGCCCCGTCGCGCGGCCGGGGCCGGGCACGGGTCCGGTGCCGGGGCGGTGCCGGTGAAGCGGGAGTTCGTGGAGGCGGTGCGCAGGGTGCTGCCCGGGGTGTCGGAGGCGGACCTCGTACCCGCGGCGGGGCCCGCCGGGCTGCGGGCGCGGGCCGTGCGCCCGGACGGGACGCCGGTGGACGAGGTCCTGGTCCGGGAGACGCCCGGCGCGGTGCACGTGGTGGACGTGGCGCTGCCGGGGGTGGCGGGCGCGCTGCCGGTGGGGAGCGCGGTGGCCCGCCGCGCCCTGCGGATGCTGCGGGACTGAACCGGCCCGCCGGGTTCGGCGCCCGGCCCGCACCGGCGGGACCCGGTCGGGCGGGGGCCTTCGAGGCGTGGGGGAGACGGCGGGCGGGTCGTAGAATCGGGGCATTGTGTCTGAGTCACTGAATCCGCAGCCCGGTACCCCCGACGCCCCCGAGGGGGCGGCTCCCCACGTTCCGCCGCGCTGGCGCACGGAGCCCCGGTTTCCCGACGGGCCCGCGCCCGACCCGGCGGGCTCGCACCACGAGCGCCGGATCCGCAGCTTCCAGCCGCGCCGCAGCCGGGTGACCACCGGCCAGGGCGAGGCGCTGCGCCGCAAGTGGGGCACCTGGGGCCTGGACATCGACGGGCACGAGGTCATCGACCTGAACAAGCTCTTCGACGGCCGCCCCGTCGTGCTGGAGATCGGCTTCGGCATGGGCGAGGCCACCGCGCAGATGGCCGCCGCCGACCCGGACACCGGGATCCTGGCCGCCGACGTGCACACGCCCGGCCAGGGCAACCTGCTCGCGCTCGCCGAGCGCGGCGGCCTCGACAACATCCGGGTCGCCAACGGCGACGCGATCATCCTGCTGCGCGAGATGCTGGCGCCCGACTCCCTCGCCGGACTGCGCGTCTACTTCCCGGACCCGTGGCCCAAGGCCCGCCACCACAAGCGGCGGCTGATCCAGCCCGAGTTCCTCGACCTGGCCGCGACCCGGCTGGCCCCCGGGGCCGTGCTGCACTGCGCGACCGACTGGGAGCCGTACGCCGAGCAGATGCTCGAAGTCCTCGGCGCGCACCCGATGTTCGAGAACACGCAGGCGGACGGCGGTTACGCGCCCCGCCCCGAGTTCCGGCCGCTCACCCGCTTCGAGGGCCAGGGGCTCGACAAGGGGCACGTCGTACACGACCTTCTGTTCCGCCGTACCCCTTAACGGGGATAACGGCCAACGTCACTGCGCGTGTCGGACCCGCTCGCTAGGGTGATGACGTGTTCCGAGCGCTCCCCGGTGTGCTCGCACGTCCGTCGGGCGCGGTCCGCACGTGCGTGCTCGTCGCCCTGCTCTCCTGCGTGACCCTGTCCGGCGTGGCCATCCTGGAGCTCGTGCGGGAACAGACCGGCACCGCCGGCTTCTTCGTCGGGCTCGGGCTGGCGCTGCTCCCGGTGGCGCCGCTCATGGCGGCGTTCCGGTGGCTGGGGCGGGCCGCGCCGCTGCCCTGGTCCCGGCTGCTGTTCTGCGCGGGGTGGGGGGCCTGCACCGCGGCGCTGATCGCCATAGTGGCCAACAACTTCGCGAGCGAGTGGATGGCCGCGGCCGCCACCGATCCCTCCGCCGCCGACCGGCTCGGCTCGGTGGCGGTCGCCCCCGTCGTCGAGGAGAGCGCGAAGGCGGCCGCCCTGCTGCTGGTGTTCACCTTCCGAAGACGGCACTTCACCGGTCCCGCGGACGGGCTGGTCCTCGCCGGTTTCACCGCCACGGGCTTCGCCTTCACCGAGAACATCCTCTACCTCGGCAACGCCTTCGGCGAGGACCTGGACAGCGGCACCACCGTGCTCGACTCCACGACGGCGGCCACCTTCTTCGTCCGGATCATGCTGTCGCCCTTCGCCCACCCGCTGTTCACCGCGCTGACCGGGCTCGGCCTGGGGCTGGCCGCGCGCAGCGCCCGCCGCCCGGTGCGGACCTGGCTGCCGCCGCTGGGGCTGGGGCTCGCCATGGGCGCGCACGCCCTGTGGAACAGCTCGTCCGAGCTGGGCGCGTACGGCTTCTACGTCGTCTACGGCTGCGTGATGGTTCCGGTCTTCGGGGCGCTGGTGGGGCTGGCCGTGCGGATCCGGCGCGGTCAACTGCGCGCGGTCGCGCGCGAGCTGCGGGTCTACGCGGGCGCCGGATGGCTCGGCGCCGCGGAGGCGGCCGCGCTCGCGTCGGTGCCCGCCCGGGCGCTGGCCCGGGCACTGGCCCGGAGCGCGGGCGGACGGCCGGCGGCCCGGGCGGTCGCCGCCTACACGGCGGACGCGGCGGCCCTCGCCCTGCTGCGCGACGGGGCCCGTAGCGGCGGTCCGCGGCGCGTGGCGGACTTCGTGGACCGGGAGCGGGAGTTGCTGGAGCGGCTCTGGCGGGCCCGGGCATCGGCGGGCCCGGTGCTGGCCAGGGCGGCCGTCATGGAGGAGCTGTGGGCGGGGCCGCCGGGGCAGGTCGCCCACCCCCCGGAAGCGGCAGCGGCAGCGGCAGCGGCAGCGGCCGCGACCGCGACCGCGGTTGCGGCTCCCGCCGCCGTTCCCGTTCCCGCTCCTAGACGTTCAGGCCCTTGCCCTGGAGCCACGCCAGCGGGTCACGCGTCGCCCCGTCCGTACGCACTTCCAGATGGAGGTGGGGTCCGGTGACGTTGCCGGTGGCTCCGACCCGGCCGATGGTCTCGCCGGTGGAGACCGTGCCCGAGGTCACCGACATCGAGGAGAGGTGGCAGTACCAGACCTCGGTGCCGTCGGAGAGTTGGAGCACGATCCGGTAGCCGTACGAGCCGGACCAGCCCGCGGAGATGATCTTCCCGTCGTGCACCGCCTTGACCGGAGTGCCGGTCGGCGCGGCGAAGTCGAGCCCGGTGTGCATGCCGGAGGACCACATCGAGCCGGCGTCGCCGTAGTGCGAGGTCAGGGTGTAGGCCGAGGTGGGGAGCGCGTACCCGCCGGTGGTCGCGGCCGTGGAACCGGACGGGCCGGAGGCGGCCGGGCCCGCGTCGGCGGACCGCTGCTGCGCCGCGGCCGCTTTGGCCTTCGCCTCTTCCTCGGCCTTGGCCTTCGCCTCGGCCTTGGCGCGCGCCGCCTCCTCGGTGGCGGCCTGCTTCTGCTTGGCCTCCTCGGCGGCGGCCTGCTGCGCGGTCCGCTCGGCCTCCGCCCTGGCCGTGGCCGCGGCGGCGTCCTGCTGGGACTCGGCCTGCTGCAGGATCCGGTGGCGCAGCACCTCGCCCGCGTCGAAACCGGAGGCCCGCCGCTCCTGACCCGCGCCCGCGTCGAAGCCCTGGTGCGCGCCCTCGGCCCCG
This sequence comes from Streptomyces sp. NPDC059917, assembly GCF_042730635.1. Classification (NCBI taxonomy): domain Bacteria; kingdom Bacillati; phylum Actinomycetota; class Actinomycetes; order Kitasatosporales; family Streptomycetaceae; genus Streptomyces; species Streptomyces sp. NPDC059917. The sequence goes on along the minus strand of NZ_JBHWLC010000046.1, from coordinate 47,047 downwards.
CCGCGGACGATCCCGTTCGCCGAACCGTCCCCGGCGTGCCCCGCGCCCTCGCCCGCCGCGTCGTCGGATCCGGTCAGGTCGCCCAGCGACGGGATGCTGATGGCCACCTGCGGGCGGCCCTGCGCGGTGGCGATGCCGCCCGCGCCGACGGCCGCGATGACGCCCACCCCGAGCACGGTGGAGCTGCGGGCCAGTCCGCCGCGCTGGCGCGCCACGCGGTGCTTGCCGCGCACCGGGCGGGCCGAGTCCTCGGTCGGATTCCACTCGCCCCAGGCGCCGGCAGTGGGGGATTCCTGGACCTCGACGCCGTCGGGGGCGGGCAGTTGGGACGGCACCGGGGCACACTCCTCGAAATCCGCGCGCACGCGCACTGTGCCGTCTCTTGCGACGGTTGTGGCGACCGCGCTGCGTTATCGAACGGTAATAGACACCAGGGAGTGATTCCAAGCAGTTGCGATTGATCGTTCATACCAATCGGCCATCCGGCGACCGGCTTTGGCCTGGACTTTCCCGCCCTCTGCCTGCCAAACAGTGGCAAAAGGGCACCACTTTTTGTGTACCTCCAGCCACACACTCTTCATGACGACCCGTCAAACGGCTTGCGGAGCGCGCCCTTTCGCTCACCCACCGTCACGCCGCGCCACCGTCACACCGCGCCGCCATCGCGCCGCACCACCGGTACCGTCCTGCGCCGCGTCGGCTGCCCCTCCCCCGGCCGGGCCACCGCCAGCAGCGCCAGGTCGTCCGTCGCCCCGCCGCCGGTGTGGCGACGCACGTCGGTGATGAGCGCGTCCAGCACCTCCTCGGGGCCCGGGAAGATCCGCCCCCGCAGCCGGGCCGGCGGATCGTAGAACTCCCCCGCCCCGTCCCGGGCTTCGCTCAGCCCGTCGGTGTGCAGCAGCAGGGTCGCACCGGCCGGGAACGGCCACTCCTCGGCCCGGTCGGGCCAACTGCCCAGCTCCCCCATGCCCAGCGGCAGCGCCGGTTCGCCCGGGTGCAGCACCGCCAAGGAGCCGTCCGGGCCGAGCAGCAGCGGTTCGGGATGCCCCCGGTTCACGATCCGCAGGGTCCCGGTCCCGCGCGGGATCTCGGCCAGCACGCAGGTCGTGAACCCCTCGACGGCGTCCAGACTGTCGCGCCGGTTGCCCTCGCGGGCCAGCGCCCGCTCCAGGCGCCGGGCCACCCCCTCCAGCGCGGGTTCCTGCTCGGCCGCCTCCCGGAAGGCCCCGAGGACCACCGCGACCGCTTCCACCGCGCCCAGCCCCTTGCCCCGTACGTCGCCCACGGCGAGCCGCACGCCGTACGGGGTGTCCTGTACGGCGTACAGGTCCCCGCCGATGAAGGCGTCCGCCTCCGCCGCCACGTATCGCGCCGCGATGTGCAGGCCGCCGATCCGATCGGCGGGGGTCGGCAGGACCGCGCGCTGGGCCGCCTCGGCGATGCCGCGCGCGGAGGCGAGCTGGGCGCCGCTGCGCCGGACCACCCGGTTGATGAGGATGGCGAGCACCGAGACGGTCAGGACGGTGACCAGCTCGGTGACGGCCTCGGCCCGCCAGGTGGTGCCGTGGTGGACGTGCAGCGCGACCACCGCGAGCGAGGCGAAGGCGCCGGTCAGCACGGTCGTACCGAGGGCGAAGAGGGGCGCGGCGACCAGCGGGGCCGCGGAGAAGAAGGGCGAGCCCGTGTAGTTGGGCGGGGTGGCCAGGTCGAAGACCAGACCGAGGAGGACGAGCAGCACCGGGAGCGTCCGCACGAAGCGCCGGATCAACCGGTTCGCGCCGGTGCCGGCCGCGCCGCTCTCATCGCCCTGCTGACCCAGCCCCACCAAGGTGTTCTCCTGCCGGCTCCCTCGCACGGGCACGGGCCGCTGCCGCCTCGCTCCCCCAGCCTGTGGGCTCCGGCGGCGGCGGGCGAGGCGGCCGGGGCGTCCGGGTGAACCGCGCCCACGGGGCCCACGGGGAGAGGCACGCGCGAGCGCGGGAACGACGAAGGCCCGGATCCGTGAGGATCCGGGCCTTCGTCTTCGCCCCTGAGGGCTTTGGTAGCGGGGACAGGATTTGAACCTGCGACCTCTGGGTTATGAGCCCAGCGAGCTACCGAGCTGCTCCACCCCGCGTCGGTAAACCCAACTCTACGCCATCCGGGACGGCCCCTCGACCACTTAACGGCCGGGGGCCGTCCGGGGCCTCACAGCCTGGCCAGGAACCCGGACAGATTGCCCGTCATCCGCGCGATCTGCTCGTCCACGGTCAGCGTCTCCTCGAACCGGCCGCCCGGCTCCGGCAGCTTCTTGCCCCGCACGTAGAGCGAGCAGGCCAGGTCGGTGCACATGTAGAGGCCGAGCGAGTTCCCCTCGCGGCCGTCCTTGCCGCGCTTGCGAGCGGTCATCAGCGAGACGCCGCTGCCCGGGTGGATCGTCAGGCACAGGCCGCACATGCTGCGGTGCAGCGCCCCGCGCTTGACGGACGGGAAGCGCAGCGTCACCCCGACCGGTCCGCCGCCGTCGGACCCGCCGGTCACCAGGTAGCTGCGGTCGGGGGCGGACAGGTCGCGCCAGCCGAGGAAGTCGAGGTCTTCCCACGGCCGGGTGGCGAGGTCCCGCGGCAGCGGGATCCGGGCCGCCTCGCCCTTGGAGCAGTTCACGAACGAGCCCCGGATGTCCTTCTCGGTCAGTGCCTTCATGACACCCACGGTAGATTTACCTAGGACACCTAGGCAAATGATTAATACTTATCGCTGATTACAGAGACCTACCCAAGGAGCCGGCGTTGTCCCGAGCAGGCCTGACCCCCGACCGGATCGTCGAAGCCGCCGCCGAGCTGGCGGACTCCGCGGGCCTCGACCAGGTCACCGTCTCCGCCCTGGCCCGCGGCTTCGGCGTCAAGGACGCCAGCCTCTACTCCCACATCCGCGGCCTCGACGACCTGCGCACCCGCCTCGCCCTGCGGTCGGCCGCCGACTTCGCCGACCGGCTCGGCGAGGCCCTGGCCGGCCGCGCCGGGGAGCAGGCGCTGACCGCCTTCGCCGACGCCTACCGCACCTACGCCCTCACGCACCCCGGCGGGTACGCCGCCACCCAGCTGCGGCTCCCGCCCGACGTGGTCGCCGCCTCGCCCGGGCACCAGCGGATGATCGGGCTCACGGCGTCGATGCTGCACTCCTACGCGCTGCCCGAACCCGACCTCACCGACGCGGTCCGGCTGCTGCGCAGCACCTTCCACGGCTTCGCGGCCCTGGAGGCCACCGGCTCCTTCGGCCACCCGCGCGCCGTCCCCGAGTCCTGGAGCCGGATCACCGCCGCCCTGCACGCCCTGCTGACCGACTGGCCGCGCACCGCGGACGCCTAACTCGACTCCCCCGCACGGGGTTGACGCATCGGGCGACGCTTCCCCCACGAACCCGGCACCCGCACCCGGCCGTTCGCCCGAACGGATCGTGGCGGGAAACCGCCGGAGCCACTCCGGGCGATACCCGATCGGCCTCGCGTCCCTCTCCGGCTATGCTCTGGGGTGAGCACTCCGCGGGCCATTAGCTCAATTGGCAGAGCAGCGGACTTTTAATCCGTTGGTTGTCGGTTCGAGTCCGACATGGCCTACAGCTCGCAGAGCGCCCCACCTGGTTTCGGCCAGGTGGGGCGCTCGTTCGTTTCCGGGGCGGGCCGCGGGGCGCGGGCTACTGCTCGGTCATCGCCGCCGGGATGTCGACGCGGGACGCCCTGCGGGCGGGCCAGAGCGAGGCGAGCAGCGCGCCCGTCATGGCGATGAGCACGCCGAGCGCGAGGCGGCCCCAGGGGATGACCAGGGCGTAGCCCACGACGTTCTCCTGGAGGGTGTTGCTGAGCGCCCAGCCGAGGAAGACGCCGAGGACGGTGCCGATCGTGGCGCCGAGCGCGCCGAGGACGAGGGCCTCCAGGCGGATCATCCGGACCACCCCGCGGCGGTCCACGCCGAGGGCCCGCAGGGTGCCGATCTCCCTGCGCCGTTCCAGTACGGACATGGCGAGCGTGTTGGCGATGCCGAGGGCCGCGATCGCCAGGGCCATGCTGAGCAGGGCGTAGAAGACGTTGACCTGCTTGCCGATGTCGCCGCTCTCCCGGGCCTGGAGGTCCGCCTCGTCGAGGACGGCCAGGGCGGGGTTGTCGCCGAGGGCGCGGGTGACCTTGCCGAGCGCGGCCCGGTCGGCCCCGCCGGAGGTGGCGATCAGGACGGCGTCGGTGGTCGGGGCGGTGTCGTAGCGGGCGACGAGCGAGTCGGGGGCGGTGATGCTCGGCATCAGCTTGCTCTGCTCGTCCGCCCGGTAGATCGCGCCGATGGTGACGGAGCCGCGCCGGGTTCCCGCGCCCTGCGCCGTGTCGACGCCCTGCCGGGTCTCGGTGCGCTCCAGCGGGAGGACCTGGCCGACGTGCCAGCCCTCCTTCTTCGCCTTGAAGTCGGCCACGGCGACCTGGCCCTTGCCCAGGACGTCCAGGGAGCCCTCGATCACGTCGTAGTGCAGCAGGCGCCCGATGGTGGTCGGGTCCACGCCCGTCAGTACGGATTGGGCGCCCGCCAGCCGGTACTGGGTGGAGAGGTTGAGCGGGCTGAAGGCGAGACCGGGCACCTTGGCGAGCGGGGCCGCGGTGGCCGGGGTCAGCCCCGCGGCGCCCTCGGCGGGCTTCAGCAGGTAGTCGGCGGCGAAGTCGCGGGTGGTCGCCCCGTCGAGGTACTGGGTGGCCGAGGCCCCCATGACGGACAGGCCGGAGGCGAGGGTGAGGGCGATGGCGAGCGCGGCCGCGGTGGCTCCGGTGCGCCGCGGGTCGCGCACGGTGTTGCGGGCGGCGAGGTCCCCGTACACCGGGGAGATCCGGGTCAGCAGCGGCCGCAGGAGGGCGACGAACGGCCGCGACAGCAGCGGCACGAAGCCGATCGCCCCGGCCAGGGTGAGGGCCGCGCCGCAGCCGATGACGAGCCGGTTGTCCTCCGCGGTGCTGAGCGCGCCGTAGACCACGGCGATGGCGCCGGTGAGCGCGAGCGCGGCGCTGAGGCCGGTGCGCAGGGAGGCGGTGCGCGCGGGCGCCGCGGGCTCGGCCGCGGCGAGCGCGGCGACGGGCGGGATGGCCATGGCCCGGCGGATCGGCAGCCAGGCGGAGACCATCGGCAGCGCGGTGCCGACCAGCAGGGCCACGATCACGGTCGTCGGGGTGAGGACCAGCGGGGCGGCCGGCTCGCTGTCGGTGGCGAAGGCGTTCTGGAGCACCGAGGCGACGCCGGTGCCCAGGGCGATGCCCGCCGCGGAGGCGATCGCGCCGACGAGCAGGGTCTCGGTCAGCAGGATGCGGCGCACCTGCCGGCGCGAGGCGCCGACGGCCCTCAGCAGGGCCAGCTCCCTGGTACGCCGGGCGACCAACATGGTGAAGGTGTTGGAGATGAGGAAGGTGGACACGAAGAGGGCGACCGCGGCGAAGCCGAGCAGGATCTGACTCATGGTGCTGCTGTCGCCGGTGGCCGTGTTGGTCTTGATCCGGGCGAGCTGGGCTCCGGTGATCGCGCCGAGGCCCTGCGGCAGCTTCGCCTCGACCCGGCCGAGCAGCTGCTGGGGGCTGGTGCCGGGCGCGGCGGTCAGCACGACGCTCTCGAAGCGGCCGCTCTGGAGCAGGAGCCGCTGGGCGGTGGCGTCGGTGAACAGCGTCAGGCTGTCGCCGGTGGCCGTCTCGGGCCCGTCGGCGCGGAAGATTCCGCTGAGGGTGTAGCCGGCGGCGCCCTCGTTCGTCCCGACGCGGACGCGGTCGCCGACGCGGTAGCCGCCCTTCGCGGCGGTCTTCTCGTCGAGGGCGATCGCGTCGTCGCGGGTCGGGCCGGAGCCCTGGACGAAGTGGTAGGCGGGGTCCTTCCCGTCCGGTCCCGGGGTGTGGTTCCCGGCCTTGTGCTGCGAGCCGCTGCCGATCAGGCGGCCGCCGCGGTCGGCGACGGCGGCGAAGCCGTTCACCCGGCCCGAGGCGGTGGCGACGCCCTCGATCTTGGCCAGGGCGGCCACGGTCGCGGCGTCGACGACCGCTGGCGGTCCGCCGGCCGCGCCGGTGGCCCGGGCGGAGACGCTGACGTCGATGCCGCGGAAGCCGTCGGTCACCCGGGCGGTGGTGGCGCGGTTCGCGCTGTCGCCGTAGACGAGGCTGCCGGTGATGAAGGTGACGCCGAGCATGACCGCGAACGCGGTCATCGCCAGGCGGGCCTTGTGCGCGAACACGTTGCGCAGGGCGGTTCGGAACATGGGGTGCGGGTCCTGTGAGGGGTGCGGGCTCGGCGGGTGCGAGCGGGCGGACGGGCGGGCGGTGCCGTTCCGGGCGGTCAGCCGACGGTGTGCGCGCGGGTGTCGAGCGCCTTCATCCGGTCCAGGACCCGCTCCGGGGTGGGCCGCGCCATCTCGTCGACGAGGCGTCCGTCGGCGAGGAAGAGCACCCGGTCCGCGTACCCGGCGGCGATCGGGTCGTGGGTGACCATGACCACGGTCTGGCCCAGCTCGCGCACCGAATCCCGCAGGAAGCCGAGGACCTCGGCCCCGGACCGCGAGTCGAGGTTGCCGGTGGGCTCGTCGCCGAAGACGATCGCGGGGCGGGAGACCAGCGCCCGGGCCACCGCGACGCGCTGCTGCTGCCCGCCGGAGAGCTCGCCGGGCCGGTGGCCGAGGCGCTGGGAGAGGCCGACCATGGCGACGACCCGGTCCAACCAGGCCCGGTCGGGGCGCCGACCCGCGACGGTCAGCGGCAGCGTGATGTTCTCCAGCGCGGTCAGCGTGGGCAGCAGGTTGAAGGCCTGGAAGACGAACCCGATCCGGTCGCGGCGCAGTTGGGTGAGCTGGCGGTCGTTCAGCGCGCCCAGTTCGGTGGTCCCGATGCGCACGGATCCCGAGCTGAAGGAGTCGAGCCCGGCGGCGCAGTGCATCAGGGTCGACTTGCCGCAGCCGGAGGGGCCCATGATCGCGGTGAACTCGCCCTCCCGGAAGGAGACGCTGACCCGGTCCAGGGCGACGACGCGGGTGTCGCCGCTGCCGTAGACCTTGGTCAGGTCCGTGGTGGCGGCCGCCGTCCCGGGGCTCGCGTGCGGTGCGTACGGGGCAAGGGGTTCGGCGGTCACGAAGGACTCCTCTACGGGCGCGGAAGGTGCACTCCGAAGGGTGTCCGGGGAACGTATCGGCGCCCGGTCCGTCGTGTATCGGCCGCCGCTCCACCGCGTACCGGTCGTGTAGGGGCGCGCGACCTCAGGCGGGCAGTCGCAGGGTGGCGACGGCGCCGCCGTCCGGCGCGTTCTCCAGGAGCAGTTCGGCGCCGAGGACCTGGGTCTGGCCCACGGCGATGGTCAGGCCGAGCCCGTGGCCCGTACCGCGCTCGGCGGCGCCGGTGTGGAAGCGGCGCGGGCCGCCGGCCAGCAGGTCCGCGGGGAAGCCGCCGCCGTGGTCGCGCACGACGACCGTACGGGCCCCCGCGTCGACGGTGACCCGCACGGGCGCGCCCCCGTGCCGGTGCGCGTTGACGACGAGGTTGGCGACGATCCGTTCGAGGCGGCGCGGGTCCGTCTCCACCGTCATGCCGGCGCCGTCGGCCGCGGTGACCTCGGCGTCGAAGCCCGTACGGGCCACCGCCTCCGCGACCACCGCGGCGAGCGGGACCCGGGCGCGGACCGGCCGCTCGGCGCCCGCGTCCAGCCGGGAGATCTCCAGCAGGTCCTCGACCAGGCCCCGCAGGTCGCGCACCCGGGCCCGCAGCAGGTCCTCCGTCTCGCCCGCCGGCAGCAGGTCGGCCGCGGCCAGCAGCCCGCCGACGGGGGTGCGCAGCTCGTGGGCCACGTCGGCGGTGAAGCGGCGTTCGTCGCGCAGCCTGCGGCTGAGGGTGTCCGCCATCAGGTCGACGGTCGCGGCGATGTCGGAGACCTCGTCACCGCCCCTGGTGGGACCGGTACGGGCGTCCAGGTCCCCGGCGGAGATGCGGGCCGCGGTCTCGGAGACCCGCCCCAGCCGCCGCCCGAGCAGCCCGGCGCCGTAGAAGGCCAGCGGGGTGGTCACCGCGAGGGCGATCAGCGAGGCCACCGCCATGGTCGCGTCGAGGCGGTACAGGTCGGCGAAGTCGTTGGTGATGGCGACCTGTACGGCCAGTACGGGGCTGCCCGGGCCGCCGGTCCGCTGCGCGCCCCAGACCGTCGGGTCCATGCTGCCGGGCAGGTTCCCGCCGTAGGAGACGTGCCGCTCGCCGTCGTCCGGGGCGCGCAGCGCGTAGGGCAGGTCGGGCGGGTCGAGCCGGGCGCCGTTCGTGAGGGTGCCGGTGCGCCGGTAGGCGTCCATGGCCGCGTAGATGCCGTTGAAGGCGTTGCGCTCGGCCCGGTGGCGGATCTCGTGCTTGGTCCACACGTGCACCAGCAGGCCCACCGCCACTGCCACCAGGCACGCCGTGGTGGCGGCCAGCGCGGCGATCTTCCACCGCAGCGGCAGACCGCGCGGGGCGCTCACCGCGCTCACCCCGCTCACCCCGCTCACCCCGCTCACCGCCTGAACTTGTAGCCGAAGCCGCGGACCGTCTCGATCCGGTCCCGGCCGACCTTGCCGCGCAGCCGCTGCACGCACAGGTCCACGACCCGGCTGTCGCCGTCCCAGCCGTACTCCCACACCTCGCGCAGCAGCGTGTGCCGCTCCAGCACGATGCCGGGGTGGGCGGCGAACTCCAGCAGCAGCCGCAGCTCGGTCGGGGTGAGCGCCACCGGGCTGCCGGCGAGGGAGACCTCCAGGCCGCCGGTGTCGATGGTCAGGTCCCCGAAGACGAGCACCTCCCCCTCAGGGTCCGCGGGTCGGCCCGGGGCCGGGGCGGGCGCGTAGGTCGCGCGGCGCAGCAGCGAACGGATGCGGGCCACGAGCACGTAGGTGTCCACGGGCTTGACCACGTAGTCGTCCGCCCCGGCCTCCAGACCGGCGACGACGTCGAGCCCGTCGCCGCGGGCCGACATCATCAGGATCGGTACGAGGCTGGTCTCCCGGACCTTGCGGCACAGGCCGATCCCGTCCAGGCCGGGCAGCATCACGTCCAGGACCAGCAGGTCGAAGGCTTCGGCGCGGAAGAGCTCCAGCCCGCTCAGCCCGTCGGCGGCGGCCCGCATCGCGTAGCCGTAGCGCTCCAGGGCGATGGTGAAGGAGCGGCGCATCAGGTCGTCGTCCTCCACGAGGAGCACGCGCACGGGGGGCTCGGGCGAGGACGACACGGAGGACGACACTGCAGACGGCTCCTGGTTCGGGCGGCGCGGGCGGACGTACCGCCCGCGAAGAACGATAGGCGGGCACCGACCTCGGACGCCGTCCCGCAGGGCCGGGCGGGCCGATCCGATGGTCGACCAAGCGGTCCCCGATGCACGGCCGATACAAAGGCCGCTCGAAAGGCCAGCCGGGTGAGATAACCGGAATCCGCAAGAATGTCCTAGTACATTATCGTTTCTGCATGATGCCCTGCGCGCCATGACCACTCGCAGCAAGCTCGTGCTCGCGGCCACCGTCACCGCGGCCCTCGCCCTCGCCGCCCCGCTGGCGACCGCCGCTTCATCCACCGCCGCACCGGAGCCGAACCCGGCGCCGCTGATCCGCTCGGGCAACCCGGTGGCCGGCAAGTACATCGTCACCCTCGACAAGCTCGTGGACCCCGCCAAGGCGGCCGAGAAGCTGGGCGTGAAGCCGACCTTCCTCTACACCAAGGCCCTCAACGGCTTCGCCGTCCCGCTGACCCCGGTCCAGCTGACGATCGTCCGCAACAGCCTGGGGGTGAAGTCGGTCGAGGAGGACTCGAAGCTCTCCTCGCCCGCGTCGGAGGGCGTCCCGAGCCGCTCCGCGCCCCGCGGCCCGGCCGCGGCCTGGGGCCTGGACCGGATCGACCAGAAGCAACTGCCGCTCGACGGCAACTTCACCACCGAGGGCAACGGCGCCGGGGTGACCGCCTACATCCTGGACACCGGCATCGACTACAAGCACACGGAGTTCGGCGGTCCCGACCACAGCCGCGCCACCTTCGGCTTCGACGCCGTGGGCGACGGCCGGGACGGCCTGGACTGCAACGGCCACGGCACGCACGTCGCGGGCACGGTCGCGGGCAAGACCTACGGGGTGGCGTCCAAGGCGAACGTCGTCAGCGTCCGGGTCCTCGACTGCGCGGGCAAGGGCGAGTACTCCGGGATGATCGCCGGGCTGGACTGGGTCGCGAAGAACGCCAAGCAGCCCGCCGTCCTCAACGGATCCCTGGGCGGCGACAAGTCCCAGGCCCTCAACGACGCGGCGACCGCCCTGTCCGACGCGGGGGTCCTGCCCGTCCTCGCGGCGGGCAACGACGCCAAGGACGCCGGCTTCGTCTCCCCGGCCTCCGCCGACCGGGTCGTGACCGTCGCCGCCTCCAACAAGTACGACGAGGAGACCGACTTCTCCAACTGGGGTACGGCCGTGGAGCTCTACGCACCCGGTGAGGACATCCTCTCCGCGAAGCTCGGCGGCGGATCGGTCTCCCTGAACGGCACCTCCATGGCGGCGCCGCACGTCACCGGCGCCGCGGTCCTCTACAAGCAGGCCCACCCCAAGGCGGACCCGGGCGAGCTCGCCGACTTCCTGGAGGAGGGGTCCACCAAGGACGTCCTGAAGAAGCTCAGCAAGAGCAGCCCGAACGCGATCCTCTTCACCGGCGGCCTCTAGCCCCGGAAACGCACTCGGCCCCCACCGCACCGGAGTGCCGTGGGGGCCGAGCGGACGCCTGGGGTCAGGCGTCAGGTGTCACAGGTGCCGACGATCAGCCGTTGCGCTTCCAGCGCGGCTTGTCGTCGCGGCGGCCGGCGCCGCCACCGAAGGAGCCGGAGCCGGAGCCCGACGGACGGTGGTCGTCACGACGGCCGTAGGGGCGGTCGCCGCCACCGGAGCGGAAGCCGCCGGAGGGGCGGTCGCCACCGCGGTCGTCACGGTTGAAGCCACCCGAGGGACGGTCGTCGCGACGGAAACCACCGGACGGACGGTCGTCACGACGGAAGCCACCACCGGTCGGACGGTCGCCACCGGAGCGGAAGCCGCCCGAGGGACGGTCGTCGCGGCGGAAGCCACCGGACGGACGGTCGTCACGACGGTCGCCACCGGAGCGGAAGCCACCGGAGGGGCGGTCGTCGCGGCGGAAGCCACCGGACGGACGGTCGTCACGACGGTCGCCACCGGAGCGGAAGCCGCCACGGTCGCCACCGCGGTCACCGCGGTCGTCACGGTTGAAGCCACCACGGCCGCTGCGCTCGCCGCGGTCGTCGCGACGCTCGTAGCTGCCGCGCTCGTCACGGCGCTGGACGGCCTGCGCCTCGGCGGCGGCAGCGGCGGCTGCGGCCTCGGCCGCGACCTCCGCCTCGGCGGCCTCGGCGACCTCGGCCACGGCGGCCTCCGGGTCCTCGCCGCGCTCACGGGCGGAACGGGCGACGAGGCGGTCGGCCTCCTCGCGCAGCTCCACGGCGCGGCGCTGGACGCGCTCCAGCTGCTTGGTGAGGTCGGCGACCTCGCGCTCGGCCTGCTTCGCGGCGTTGTTCGCGGAGTCGGCCTGGACCTCGGACAGCGAGCGGGCACCGGTGATCTCGGCGACCTCGGGCTCGAACGCGCCCGCACCGCCGACGATGTGGCGCGAGGCGTCGACGCCCGCGTCCTCCATCAGGCGGAAGATCTGGCGGCGCTGGTGCGGCAGGGACAGCGAGACCACGACACCCGACTTGCCGGCGCGGGCGGTACGGCCCGAGCGGTGCAGGTAGTCCTTGTGGTCGCCGGCCGGGTCCACGTTCAGGACCAGGTCGATGCCGTCGACGTGGATGCCGCGGGCGGCGACGTCGGTCGCGACGAGCGCGTTGACGTAGCCCTTCTTGAAGTCTTCCAGGACGCGGGTGCGGGCACCCTGCGTCATGCCGCCGTGCAGCGCGTCGGCCTTCACGCCGGACTCGATGAGCTGCTCGGCGATGCGGTCGGCGCCCAGCTGGGTGCGGACGAAGATGATCGTGCGGCCCTTGCGGGCGGCGATGGCGGCCGTGACCGGCGCCTTGTCCTTCGGCTTCACGACGAGGACGTGGTGGCTCATGGTCGAGACGTTGCCCTGCGCGCTGTCGACCTCGTGGGTGACGGGGTTCGACAGGTAACGCTTGACGAGCGTGCCGATCTCGTTCTCCATGGTGGCGGAGAAGAGCATGCGCTGGCCGCCGCCGGGGATCTGGTCGAGCAGCTCGGTGACCTCGGGCAGGAAGCCCAGGTCGGACATCTGGTCGGCCTCGTCGAGGACGGCGACCTGGACGTTCTCGAGCGAGCAGGCGCCGCGGTTGATGATGTCGCGCAGACGGCCCGGGGTGGCGACGAGGACGTCGACGCCGCGCTCCAGGGCGTAGATCTGGTTGCCCATCGAGGTACCGCCGCAGACGACCTTGAGCTTCAGGCCGAGCACGTCACCGTACGGCTGGAGCGCGTCGGCGACCTGCATGGCGAGCTCGCGGGTCGGGGTCAGGATGACCGCGCGGGGCTTCTTCTTCTCGGTGTGGCCACCGGCCAGGACGGCCAGGGTGGGCAGACCGAAGGAGAGGGTCTTGCCGGAGCCGGTGCGGCCACGGCCGAGGATGTCCTTGCCGGCCAGGGCGTCCGGGATGGTCGCGGCCTGGATCGGGAAGGGGGCGGTGACACCGTTCTGCGCGAGCTTGCGGACGATCCCGTCCGGCAGACCGAGGTCGCCGAAGGTGATCGTGGGCTCGGCGTCGGCGGCCTCGTCGGCGGCAACGGCGTCGATGGACTGGTCGTTCGTCATGTCGGCCTCAATTGCATCGATGTCGGCGGCGAGCGAGTCGGTGACGGTCGGGTCGATCACGTGGGTGTCGACGGCTTCGACGATCTCGACGGACTCGACGGCCTGCACGGCGTCGATGGAGTCGTTCTCGGGCATGACGGGACGGTCAGAACTGGAAATGGACATGCGAAATGCGAAACCTTCCGGAGTCTCGGCACGCGCCCAAACTCCGTGAATCGCAAATCGACCGCCTCAATGCGGTCAGCCACGGTAGGGGAGAGTACGCGCCACGCGGCGCTCTTCGGATTCGGCGCCGGGCAATGGGATCAAACGATCTATAACCATACGCACCCTCCCCCCACTCTGGCAAGTCACCCCCACGAGGAAGCGGCTGACCTGCAAGAACGTCACTGCGTCGAACGGGAGTACGCATGACGCGCACCCGTGCGGCAGGGCCCGGAGAGGGCGCCGGACTACACCACGGGACTCACCGAGGGCTCCGGCGAAGGGGCCGCGGACGTGGGCGGAGTCACAGGCGGAGTCGGCTCCGACGGGGGCGTGGGAGAGGGCTGGGAGCCCCCGCCCGTGCCGCCCGCCCCCGCGGTCGTCCCGCCCGCCGAGGGCGGCAGCTGGGTCCCGGGGCCGGGGCCCGCCGGTCCGCCCGTGCCCCCACCGGCCGCCGCGCCCGGTCCGGCCGACGGCGAGGGGCCGCCGGGCAGTCCCGCCGTCACGGCGCCTGGACTGGCCGAGGCGCCCGGGGGCAGGGCCTTCCCGTCGGGGCCCACGGCGCTCCCCTTGTCGCCCGCCCCGCCCTTCTTGTCGTGCCCGCTGCCGTGCGCCCCGCCGCCCCGGCTCCCCGAGGAGGCGCCCTCGGAGTCGGCGGCGGCTCCCCGGCGACCGGCCGGGGAGGTCGCGCCGGGCTTGGCGGCGTCGGCGCCGACGCTCATGCAGCCCGCCGTGGCCGCGAGCGCGAGGGTGGCGACGGCCAGTCGGACCGAAGCGGACAAGTGGCGCACGGGTGGCACCTCCGGGACAGGGCAGGGTTCCGCGGTGAACGGGTCAATGTGTCCAACTCTCTTTGCCCCGTAAGAGACACGCCCCTTGCGCCACCGGCTGCGCGCGCCCCCGCGCTCAGCCCCCGGCCAGCGCCCGCGCCACCTGCGACCCGAGGTGTACGGCGCCCAGTCCGACCAGCACGGACGCGGCCACGTTCGCCACCGCGAGGAACTTCCAGCCCCGTTCGGCCAGTCGGAGGGTCTCGTAGGAGAACGTCGAATAGGTCGTCAGAGCCCCGCACAGGCCCGTCCCCACGAGCAGGCCCACCCGCGAGGAGGCCGCCCCCGCGAGCGTCGCCCCGGTCAGCGCGCCGAGCACCAGGCACCCGAGGGCGTTCACCACGAACGTCCCCCAGGGGAAGACCGAGTCGTGCCGCGGCCGCACCGCGCGGTCCGTCAGATAGCGCAGCGGCGCCCCGACGGCCGCGCCGATCACCACCAGCAGCCAGTTCACGCCCGCACCATCCCGTCCACCGCGCGCCGGGTGATCGCCGCCGCCGCCCACACCGCGCCCAGCGCCCCGGCCAGCGTGGCCCCGGCGTAGGCCAGGGCCGTACCGGCCGCGCCCCCGTCCAGCAGCCGCTCGACGTCGAGGGCGTAGGTGGAGAAGGTGGTGAAGCCGCCGAGCACGCCCACCCCGAGGAAGGGCCGCAGCAGCGGGTGCGGCCCGGTGCGCCCGTCCTCCGCGACGAGCACCATCAGGACGCCGATCAGCGCGCAGCCGATCACGTTGGTCCAGAAGGTCGCCCAGGGGAACGCCCCGGGCGCGGCCGGCCACAGCAGCGCGAGCCCGTAGCGGGCCGAGGCCCCGAGCACGCCTCCCGCCGAGACGGCGGCGAGCACCGGACCCTGCCGCTCCGGCGGGGCGCTCGCCCCCACCGGGTCTCCCACGGGGATTTCCATGCGGCCCATTCTCACGCGCCGGGGCGCATCCCTCCCGGTCGGCGCCCGGCTCCCGGACAATGGGCGGGTGCTGCAGATGACGCGCGACGACTTCGAAGAGCTGGTGGCCCAGGCCCTGGACCGGATCCCGCCCGAGCTGACCCGGGTGATGGACAACGTGGCCGTGTTCGTGGAGGACGAACCTCCCGCGGACGATCCGGAACTGCTGGGCCTCTACGAGGGGACGCCGCTCACGGAGCGCGGCGAGTGGTACGCCGGGGTGCTGCCCGACCGGATCTCCATCTACATGGGCCCGACCCTGCGCTACTGCGAGGTGCCCGACGACGTGGTGCACGAGGTCGCCGTGACCGTCGTGCACGAGATCGCCCACCACTTCGGCATCGACGACGAACGCCTCCACGAGCTGGGCTGGGGCTGACCCGCAGGCCGGGGCGGCGGACCCGCGGATCGGGCGGGGGAAACCGTTTTGGCGATCGCCGCCCCGATCCCATATGCTTCTCACGTCCCCGACGCGCTGGAAAGTGCCTAGGCGGGCCTTTAGCCCTCATCGTCTAGTGGCCCAGGACGCCGCCCTTTCAAGGCGGTAGCACGGGTTCGAATCCCGTTGGGGGTACGCAACACCATGTGCGAGACTTGCGCTCGCACATAGCAAGGACCTGTGGAGCAGTTGGTTAGCTCGCCACCCTGTCAAGGTGGAGGTCGCGGGTTCAAGTCCCGTCAGGTTCGCTGAAGCTCGTAAGAGTTTCGTGGCTGGGTAGCTCAGTTGGTACGAGCGATCGCCTGAAAAGCGATAGGTCGCCGGTTCGACCCCGGCCCCAGCCACCAGATAGAAGGCCCCGTCCATCGGACGGGGCCTTCTGCGTCATCCCTCCTCCGGCTCCGCCCCGTCGGCGGTCCGGGCCCTGCGGCGCCACTGCGCCAGGCCCGCGACCAGCGCCCCGACCGCGACCAGCCCGAGCAGCGCCCAGTCCGGCACCGCGTCCGCGACGGAGCGCACCCGCTCCTCCACGGCGAACGAGTCGTCCACGTCCAGCAGCCCCGGCAGGGCGCTCGCCCCGTCGTACGCCAGGAACATCGCGCCCAGCGCGATGAAGAACAGGCCGGACGCCAGCGTGGTGGTGTGCAGTTCGAAGCGGCCCGCCCGGACCACCCGGCCGCGCAGCCAGCGCCGCCGCCCGAGGTCGAACCGCTCCCAGAGCAGGGCCAGCAGGAAGAGCGGCAGGGCCATCCCCAGCGCGTACACCGCGAGCAGCAGACCGCCGTAGACCGGGCTGCCGCTCACGGCCGCGACGGTGAGAACGCTGCCCAGGATCGGCCCGGCGCAGAAGCCGGCCAGCCCGTAGACCGCGCCCAGCGCGTACACGGACAGCGCGGTCGTCGGGCGGATCCGCCCCGACAGCTCGGAGATCCGGCGCGGGGCGAAGCCCATGCCGAGCACCTGCGCCAGGCCGAGCGCGATGATCAGCCAGCCGCCGAAGAGGACCAGGGCGTCCCGGTTGCCGTGGAAGAAGCGGCCCGCGTACGAACCGGCCGCGCCCAGCGGGACCAGGGTGGTCGCGAGCCCGGCGTAGAAGATCCCGGTGCGGGCCAGCAGTCGGGACGTGGAATCGATGGAGTAGGCGAAGAAGGCGGGCAGCAACAGCGCGCTGCACGGGCTGAGCAGCGCGAGGAGGCCGCCCAGGAGGGCGGCCAGGTATCCGATGTCGCTCACTTCGCGGCCGCCGCCCGCGCGTCCCGCTCGGCCTTGGCGATGGCCGCGTCGAAGGCGGAGACCGGCTGGGCGCCCGCGATCGGCTGCCCGTTGACCAGGAAGGACGGGGTGGAGGTGACACCGATGCGGTAGCCCTCCTCCTGGTCCTTGGCGACGGCCGCCGCCGCCTGCTCGCCGCCCATGTCCTTCGCGAAGCGGTCCAGGTCGGGGATCCCGGCCTCCTTGGCGATCTCCAGCAGGCGGGCCTCGCCGAAGCCCTTCTCCTTGGCGCCGTCCGCGTAGGCGGCGGCGTGGAAGGCGGCGAAGCGGTCCTGCTGGGCGGCGGCCCAGGCGGCCTTCGCGGCGGCCTCGGACTCGGCGCCGAAAATCGGGAAGTTGCGCCATTCGATGCGCAGGGTGCCGGCGTCGACGTACTTCTTCACCAGTTCGGGTTCTGTGTCGCGGGCGAACTTGCCGCAGTAGCCGCACTTGAAGTCGGAGTACTCGATGAGGACGACGGGCGCGTCGGCGCGCCCGGTGGTGAGCTTGTCGTTCGCGTCGCGGCGGGCCAGCTTCATCAGCTCGGCCCTGGCGTCGGGGACCTCGGGCGCGGACGCGGACGAGGAGGAGCGCGTGGCGGCGGCGTCCTCGGTGGAGGTGGCCTGCCAGGAGACGATGCCGAGGGTGACGGCGGCGACCGCGACCCCGGCGCTGATCAGCAGGGGCTTGCGGGACGGACGCGGCGAACCTTGGGAAGGGGACATGCGGGTGCTCCGGAGTGACGTACGGGAAGGGACGGGGACGGACCGGGGACGGCCGTCCTCCTAGACCCGCATCACGGACAGCTCCAGCGGCCCCGGCGCCGGCCGGTCCGGCCCGCGCGCGGGCGCTCGTACGGGGTCGCCCCGGGCGTGGTCGACCTGTTCCGGGGCGCACCGCGCCAGCGGTGCGCAGCCGTGGTCCCCGGGCCCGCGCAGCGGGAGCGCGGGCACCCGCCCGCGGTCGGGGTCGCCCGGTGCGCAGGAGGGGCCCCGGTCGGGTGACGCCTGCGGGTCCGCGGTGGCGCGGGTCCCGACCGGGCCGTCCGCGGCACGGGCGAACGCGGCGGCCGTCGCGGGGGCGGCCGCGGGGGCGGGCGACCGGGCCGGTACCTGCGCCGCACACCCCAGCAGCACCGCGAGAACGGCGCCCCACAGGCACCACAGGCGCGGACCGGGGCGGGACATGGCGGGCCTCTCACAGGAAGGACGTGGTTACTTGGGGTGACTCGTCCGGAAATGGTACGGGGCCGCCCCACAAATGCGTTCGCCACCCGACGCCCACGGGTGAGATCCTCGACCAGGTATGTCTACTTCCTTCGCCGCCCTGCAGACGCTTCTCGGTGAGATCTCCCTCCGCGACGCGCACCGCCTCGGCCGCCGCCTCGAAGGCGCCCGCCGCATCCGTAAGCCCGAGGCCAAGCAGGCCGTGCTCGACGAGATCGCCGCGGAGGCCGAGAAGGCCGCCGCGCGTCTGGCCGGCCGCGCCTCGCGCATGCCCGAGGTCACCTATCCCGAGAACCTTCCGGTCAGCCAGAAGAAGGACGAGATCGCCGAGGCGATACGCGACCACCAGGTCGTGATCGTCGCGGGCGAGACCGGCTCCGGCAAGACCACGCAGATCCCCAAGATCTGCATGGAGCTGGGGCGCGGCGTCCGGGGCATGATCGGGCACACCCAGCCCCGCCGGATCGCCGCCCGCACGGTCGCGGAGCGGATCGCCGAGGAGCTGAAGTCCGAGATCGGCCAGACCGTCGGCTGGAAGGTCCGGTTCACCGATCAGGTGGACCAGGACGCGACCTTCGTGAAGCTGATGACCGACGGCATCCTCCTCGCGGAGATCCAGACGGACCGCGAGCTGCGCGCCTACGACACGATCATCATCGACGAGGCCCACGAGCGGTCGCTGAACATCGACTTCCTGCTCGGGTACCTGGCCACGCTGCTGCCCAAGCGCCCCGACCTCAAGGTGATCATCACCTCGGCAACGATCGACCCCGAGCGCTTCTCCCGGCACTTCGGCGAGGCCCCGATCGTCGAGGTCAGCGGCCGTACGTACCCGGTCGAGGTGCGCTACCGCCCGCTCCTGGAAGAGGACGGCGACGACAGCGACCGCGACCAGATCACCGCGATCTGCGAGGCCGTCGACGAGCTCCAGTCCGAGGGGCCGGGCGACGTCCTGGTCTTCCTCTCGGGCGAGCGCGAGATCCGCGACACGGCGGACGCCCTGAACAAGCGAAACCTGCGCTTCACCGAGGTGCTCCCCCTCTACGCCCGGCTCTCGCACGCCGAGCAGCACCGCGTCTTCCAGCAGCACACGGGCCGGCGCATCGTGCTCGCGACCAACGTCGCCGAGACCTCGCTGACCGTCCCGGGCATCAAGTACGTGATCGACCCGGGCAACGCCCGCATCTCCCGCTACAGCCACCGCACCAAGGTGCAGCGGCTGCCGATCGAGCGGATCTCGCAGGCCAGCGCCAACCAGCGCAAGGGCCGCTGCGGCCGCACCTCGGACGGCATCTGCATCCGCCTGTACTCCGAGGACGACTTCCTCTCGCGCCCGGAGTTCACGGACGCCGAGATCCTGCGCACCAACCTCGCCTCCGTCATCCTCCAGATGACCGCGGCGGGCCTCGGCGAGATCGAGAAGTTCCCCTTCATCGACCCGCCGGACCACCGCAACATCCGCGACGGCGTGCAACTGCTCCAGGAGCTGGGCGCGCTCGACCCGGCGGAGAAGGACCACACCAAGCGGCTCACCCCGATGGGCCGCCAGCTGTCCCAGCTGCCCGTGGACCCGCGCCTGGCCCGCATGGTGGTCGAGGCGGACAAGAACAACTGCGTGCGCGAGGTCATGGTCATCGCCGCCGCCCTGTCGATCCAGGACCCGCGCGAGCGGCCCTCGGACAAGCAGACGCAGGCCGACCAGAACCACGCCCGGTTCAAGGACGAGACCAGCGACTTCCTCTCGTTCCTCAACATGTGGCGCTACGTCCGCGAGCAGCAGAAGGAGCGCGGCTCCTCCTCCTTCCGCCGGATGTGCAAGCAGGAGTACCTGAACTTCCTGCGGATCCGCGAGTGGCAGGACATCTACTCGCAGCTGCGCACGGTCGCCAAGACGATGGGCATCCACGTCAACGAGGCAGATGCCCCCGAGCAGCACATCCACGTGTCGCTGCTGGCCGGTCTGCTGTCGCACATCGGGCTCAAGGACACCGACAAGAACGAGTACCTGGGCGCGCGCTCCGCGAAGTTCGCGATCTTCCCCGGTTCGGCGCTGTTCAAGAAGCAGCCGAAATTCGTCATGTCCGCGGAGCTGGTGGAGACCTCTCGGCTGTGGGCGCGGGTCAACGCGAAGGTCGAGCCCGAATGGGTCGAGCCGCTGGCCCAGCACCTGATCAAGCGCACGTACAGCGAACCGCACTGGGAGAAGGACCAGGCGGCGGTGATGGCGTACGAGAAGGTCACGCTGTACGGCGTCCCCATCGTCGCCCAGCGGAAGATCAACTACGGCCGGATCGACGCCGAGGTCTCGCGCGAGCTCTTCATCCGCAACGCGCTGGTCGAGGGCGACTGGCGCACGCACCACAAGTTCTACGCCGACAACCGCAAGCTGCTGACCGAGGTCGAGGAGCTGGAGAACCGGGCCCGGCGCCGGGACATCGTGGTCGACGACGAGACCCTCTTCGACTTCTACGACCAGAAGATCCCCGAACACGTGGTGTCGGGCGCGCACTTCGACTCCTGGTGGAAGCACAAGAAGCGGGACGAGCCGGAGCTGCTCGACTTCGAGCGCGAGATGCTGCTCACCGAGAAGGCCGCCGGGGTCACCAAGGACGACTATCCGGACTCCTGGCGCCAGGGCCCGCTCAAGTTCCGGGTGACCTACCAGTTCGAGCCGGGCGCGGACGCGGACGGCGTGACCGTGCACGTCCCGCTGACCGTGCTGAACCAGGTCACGGACGAGGGCTTCGACTGGCAGATCCCGGGCCTGCGCGAGGAGATCGTCACCGAGCTGATCCGCTCGCTGCCCAAGCCGATCCGCCGGCACTACGTGCCCGCGCCGAACTTCGCGACCCGCTTCCTGGACACCGCCGTACCGCTCCAGGAGCCGCTGACGGTGACGCTCGCGCGCGAGCTGAAGCGGATGGTCGGGGTCCCGGTCACGGCCGAGGACTTCGACCTCAGCCGGATCGCCGACCACCTCAAGATCACCTTCCGGATCGTCGACGAGCGCCGCAAGAACCTCGCCGAGGACAAGGACCTGGAGGCCCTGCGGCTGCGCCTGCGGCCCAAGGCGCGCCAGGCGCTCTCCCAGGCCGCCGCGGCGACCGCCGAGCGCGCGGGCGGCGAGACCATCGAGCGGACCGGGCTGACGGACTGGACGATCGGCACCCTGACCAAGGTCTTCGAGACCCGGCGGGCGGGCCAGCCGGTGAAGGCCTATCCGGCGCTGGTGGACGCGGGCGCGAGCGTCTCCGTACGGCTCTTCGACACGGAGGCCGAGCAGCAGCTGGCGATGTGGCGCGGGACCCGGAGGCTGATCCTGCTCAACATCGCGGTGAACCCCGCCAAGTTCGCCTCGGACAAGCTGGGCAACCAGGCGAAGCTGGCGCTCTCCCGCAATCCGCACGGCTCCATCCAGGCTCTCTTCGAGGACTGCGCGACGGCGGCGGCCGACAAGCTGATCGCCGACCACGGCGGGCCCGCCTGGGACGAGGCGGGCTTCCGCAAGCTCTACGACGCGGTGCGGACCGACCTGGTGGACACGACCGTACGCACGGTCGCCCAGGTGCAGCAGGTGCTGGCCGCCTGGCAGGCCTGTGAGCGCCGTCTGAAGGCGACGAACAGCCTGACCCTGGTCAAGAACGTGCAGGACGTGCAGAAGCAGCTGGCGGCCCTGGTGCCGGCCGGCTTCGTGACCCTCACCGGGCTGCGGCGGCTGCCCGACCTGATGCGCTATCTGGTGGCGGCCGACCGGCGCCTGCAGCAGATGCCGACCTCGGTCCAGCGCGACACCACGCGCATGGAGAAGGTCCACGAGATGCAGGACGAGTACGCCTGGCTGCTGGAGCAGTTGCCCCAGGGCCGGCCGGTGCCGACGGCGGTCACGGACATCCGCTGGATGATCGAGGAACTGCGGGTGAGCTACTTCGCCCACGCCCTCGGGACGGCCTATCCGGTCTCCGACAAGCGCATCGTGAAGGCGGTCGACGCCCTGGCGCCGTGACGGCGCCGTGATCGGGTTCGACCTCACCCCCCCAGCTGTTGTACAGTCGGTTTCGCAGCCACCAAGTGGCCGCGAACGAGGACCTGTGGAGCAGTTGGTTAGCTCGCCACCCTGTCAAGGTGGAGGTCGCGGGTTCAAGTCCCGTCAGGTTCGCAGTAACGACAGGGCCCGTATCCCCCAGGGATACGGGCCCTGTCGCGTTTCCGCCCGACAGCACGGCACGACACGGCACCGCACGGCGCGCGCGACCGGCCCCGGGAAGATCACGGGCCGTACGGCCGCCGCAGGCACGGGAGGTGTGGCTTTCCCCCATGAACGCCCGCGACGAGCTCAGAGCGCTCCTGAGGGCCCACCTGGCGGCCTCGGGAGGCCGCCGCCACCTCACGCGTCACTGCCTCCTCTGCAACCGGCTCATGCGGCTCGCACGGGAGGCGGAGCGCGAGGCGCGGCGGCGGCCGGGACAGGAACCCCCGCCGGGGGCCGAAGGTCCCGCTCCGGCATGACTTCTGCCGTCCGGCCAGCCCCATTACGGGCGCAATGCCGGATGTACAAGAGTTGTTAGCTGTAACGGGAGTCACCACATGAGTTTTTGAGACACCCACGTTTATCACGCGCCTACGCCTCTTCGATTTAATATGTGCAATGGCACCCCCTCTCGGGAGACCCCGCCGACACGGCACCCGCACCCGCGTCAGGGCATAAAAAAGATCGCGCTGGACCCGGCGGAGTCCAGCGCGACCGACGGCTGATGAACCTGTTGGGGCAGGTCCGGGCCGCATGAAGCTATGCGGGTTTCATCGGATTGGGGGATCCGATATCGACCCGGTAAAAGGTTGTGCTGCGGGACCTCAGGCCTCGCTGCGCTGCTGCGGAATTCCCGCGAGCAGAGCGCGAACCTCGGCCTCGCGGTAGCGGCGGTGCCCACCCAGGGTGCGGATGGACGTGAGCTTGCCAGCCTTGGCCCAGCGAGTGACCGTCTTCGGGTCCACGCGGAACATCGTGGCAACCTCAGCCGGGGTCAGCAGCGGCTCGGCATCAGGGGTGCGAGCGGTCATGAGCGGCCTCCTCGGGAGAACCGAACCATCTCGGTTCTTTCCTCTAAATTCTGCACCTTGGCCCTCGTTGCCCGAAATGGACAGACGAAGGCCGAGTCGGTTATAGGACGAACGGCTTGTCCTCGGCACTACAACTACACCATCTGTCCAGCCTCGTCGGCCAAACCGATGGAATTGCCCTCCGAGGTGTTCATCAGCGGCGGAAGCCGATGGACCGTCCCATAACGGACAGTCACCCCACCGTAACGATCAGTCACAGAGCGATCAGGAGTCGCTAGACCCCCCATAGCGTGCAATGTCGAGCAATCCGCCCAAAGTTGGGCGGAAGGAACCCTCCCCGGACTCCTTGTCCTATTTTGGCACGAGGGTAGGGGAAGGGCGCAAGGGTGTGGAAAGTGCGGTCCGTCACGCTTGAGCCAATGGCCCGGATCGGGACGTAGGTCCTGGCACTAAGACCCTAATGAGTGAATCGTCCGGAAGTACCACGGGTTGTGGCCGTTCGGACGATACGGCTAGTTGGCGAACAGTCTCTCCCGAACAGCCCGCCAACGGTCGGCCAATATGACGTACGTCTCTACGGCACCTTCGGTGTCCCCCGCCCGCAGCGCCGCGATCCCCGCCGCCAGTTCCGCCGCCGACCGGTCCCGCGCCAACCCCGCCGCCGGCAGTCCGTGGACCAGGCCGCCGTAGTCCAGCTCGACCATCGAGCGCGGATGGAACTCCTCCAGCCAGCTGCCGACCTCGACCAGGCCGTCCGCCAACGCCCCGTACCCCTCCGCCTCGCGCAGGGTCCGCAGCCCGCGCGCGAGCCTGCGGCGCGCCTGGACCATCGGCGTCCGGTAGCGCAGCACCTCCCCGGGCACGTACTCCCGCTCCTCGTCCGCGACCAGGACGAACCACCGCAGCGGGACCTGCCAGACCGCCGTGCGGATCCACGGGCGCGCGTCCGGGTTCCGCTCCCGCCAGGCCTCGTACTCCTCCTCCGCCCGGCGGCGCACCCCCGGCGGCAGGGCCGCGTCCAGCACCGGGCGCGGGAAGTCGGCCTCCAAGTCCTGGAGCGCCAGCCAGCCGCGCAGCCGGGTCCGCCACGGGCACACCAGCAGCACCCCGTCCCACTCCGCGGTGAAGGCGTCCGCGCTCTCGTGCGCCGGCACCCCGACCAGCGGCACGCGCACCAGGTCGGCCAGCGACCGGCGCAGCTCGTCCTGGGCGGTCGGGGTGTGCCCGCGCCGGGCGTAGTCGGCCCAGTGCGCGCGCTCCGGTTCCGCGAAGGCGGCCAGGGGTTCGTACACGCGCAGGTAGGACGCGTAGGGGACGGTCGGTGCCTGGCGCGCGGCGGGCAGCCGGGGGTCGGGGGATTCGCTCACGCTCTCGTACTCCCCCGCGCCGGGCGCCCGTACGCCGCCGCGCGCCCCCGACCGGGGAGAAATCCGCTCAGAAGTCCGAACGGCCGTCCGATCCCCGGACAGGACGCTCCGGGGCGGCCCGCAGGTCTTACGCTGCTCCCAACAACGCCCTCCCCACCCGCAGGAGGGCGCTTCCCGCCGCATCTCATCCATGGGAGTCACCACCGTGACCGAAATGACCGACGGCGTCCTGCACACCCTGTTCCGCACGGAACAGGGCGGCCACGAGCAGGTCGTGCTCTGCCAGGACCGCGCCAGTGGCCTCAAGGCCGTCATCGCCCTTCACTCCACCGCACTGGGCCCCGCCCTCGGCGGTACGCGCTTCCACGCGTACGCCTCGGACGAGGAGGCCGTCCTCGACGCCCTCAACCTCGCCCGCGGAATGTCGTACAAGAACGCCCTCGCCGGGCTCGACCACGGCGGCGGCAAGGCCGTGATCATCGGCGACCCGGACGTCCTCAAGAGCGAGGAACTGCTGCTGGCCTACGGCCGGTTCGTGGAGTCCCTCGGCGGCCGCTACGTGACCGCCTGCGACGTCGGCACCTACGTCGCCGACATGGACGTCGTCGCCCGCGAGACCCGCTGGGCCACCGGCCGCTCCCCCGAGAACGGCGGCGCCGGCGACTCCTCGGTGCTCACCGCCTTCGGCGTCTTCCAGGGCATGCGCGCCAGCGCCCAGCACCTGTGGGGCGACCCGACCCTGCGCGGCCGCAAGGTCGGCGTCGCGGGCGTAGGCAAGGTCGGCCACCACCTGGTGGAGCACCTGCTGGCGGACGGGGCGGAGGTCGTCATCACCGACGTCCGCGCCGAGTCCGTGCAGCGGATCCTGGACAAGCACCCGGGCAAGGTGACGGCGGTCGCCGACACCGACGCGCTGATCCGGCTGGCGGGACTGGACATCTACGCGCCCTGCGCGCTCGGCGGCGCCCTCGACGACGTCACCGTGCCGGTCCTCACCGCGAAGGTGGTGTGCGGCGCCGCGAACAACCAGCTGGCGCACCCCGGCGTGGAGAAGGACCTCGCGGACCGCGGCATCCTCTACGCGCCGGACTACGTGGTCAACGCCGGCGGCGTGATCCAGGTCGCCGACGAGCTGCACGGCTTCGACTTCGACCGCTGCAAGACCAAGGCGACGAAGATCTTCGACACCACGCTGGCCATATTCGCACGTGCGAAGTCGGACGGGATTCCGCCGGCTGCGGCGGCCGACCGGATCGCCGAGCAGCGGATGGCCGAAGCGCGCGCCGCGCGGGGCTAGTCGACGGGTTCGACCGACGGGTCGGCGCCCGGTGGAAACCGGCGCCGGCCCTGGTTCGGGGCGGGTTCAGGGCGTGTGTGCACCCGCCGGGGTTGCGGAGAGACGGAACTCACTGCGCTTCGGCGGGTCGCTCGCCAATATAGGGTTAAAATCGCAGCTGACCAGCGAGTACGGGGCGTCTCGCAGGCACTGTGCCGGGGCACGTCATGCGGGCGGCGTACCGTATGGCCGCGGAAGCAGGTACCGTTAAAGCCCTACGGACGGTCTCTCCACGGAGAGCCCGCTCCGAACCATGAACGCGTGTCAGACTCTGGGGCCGTCGAGCCCCGTCACCGAGGGGGTCGAGCCATGGGGCGCGGCCGGGCCAAGGCCAAGCAGACAAAGGTCGCCCGCCAGCTGAAGTACAACAGCGGCGGGACTGACCTCTCGCGTCTGGCCAATGAGCTGGGCGCATCGCCGACGGACCCGCTGCCTGTCAGCGCGCCCGTCGAGGTCGATGACGAGCTGGAAGACGATGACGACGACCCGTACGCCAAGTACGCGAAGTTGTACAACGGCGATGACGAGGACGAGGACGAAGAGTCCGGCCCGTCGGCGCAACGTCGCGGCGCTTGACGCATCCAGCGTCTACACCGCACCACCAGCATCCGAACAACACTGAAACCCGGTCCAGGGCCTGAGCCCCGGACCGGGTTTCCGTGCGTTCCCGGCGCCTTGGCCGGTCCTGTGGAGCTCAGCTCGCGTAGTCGCCCGTGAGGGTCGAGCCCTCGGTGTGCGCGCCGCGGTCGAGGATCTCGCCGGCGACCCAGGCGTCGACGCCCCGGTCGGCCAGCGTGGTCAGGGCCACGTCCACGGATTCCTGCGGAACCACGGCCATCATGCCGACGCCCATGTTCAGCGTCTTCTCCAGCTCCAGGCGCTCGACCTTGCCGGCGCGGCCGACCAGGTCGAAGATCGCACCGGGGGCCCAGGTCGAGCGGTCGACCGTGGCGTGCAGGTGGTCCGGGACGACCCGGGCGAGGTTGGCCGCGAGGCCGCCGCCCGTGATGTGCGAGAAGGCGTGGACCTCGGCGGTGCGGGTGAGGGCCAGGCAGTCCAGCGAGTAGATCTTGGTCGGCTCCAGGAGCTCCTCGCCCAGGGTCCGGCCGAGCTCCTCCACGTGCCCCTCCAGCGCCATCTTGGCGTGGTTGAGGAGGACGTGGCGGACCAGCGAGTACCCGTTCGAGTGAAGCCCGGACGAAGCCATCGCGATGACGGCGTCCCCCGTACGGATGCGGTCCGCGCCGAGCAGGGAGTCGTACTCGACGACTCCCGTACCGGCGCCGGCGACGTCGAAGTCGTCCGGACCGAGCAGACCCGGGTGTTCGGCGGTCTCGCCGCCCACCAGGGCGCAGCCGGCCAGGACGCAGCCCTCGGCGATGCCCTTGACGATGGCCGCGACCCGCTCCGGGTGGACCTTGCCGACGCAGATGTAGTCGGTCATGAAGAGCGGCTCGGCGCCGCAGACGACGATGTCGTCCATGACCATCGCGACCAGGTCGTGGCCGATCGTGTCGTACACGCCGAGCTGGCGGGCGATGTCCACCTTGGTGCCGACGCCGTCGGTGGCCGAGGCCAGGAGCGGGCGCTCGTAGCGCTTGAGGGCGGAGGCGTCGAAGAGGCCGGCGAAACCGCCGAGGCCGCCGAGGACCTCGGGGCGCTGCGTCTTCTTCACCCACTCCTTCATCAGCTCGACGGCGCGGTCGCCCGCTTCGATGTCGACGCCCGCGGCTGCGTAGCTGGCACCGGTGGTCTTCTCTGTCATGACAGGGATGAGCTTTCGTGTCGTTACTGCGGTTACTGCGGGTGCGTGATCAGGGACGACGGAGCGCGTCGGCGGCGTCCTTGCCACCGGCCAGCTCGGTCTCCAGGAGCTGCTTGCCCAGCAGCTGCGGGTCGGGCAGCTCCATGGGGTACTCGCCGTCGAAGCAGGCCCGGCAGAGGTTGGGCTTCTGGATGGTCGTCGCCTCGATCATCGAGTCGAGCGAGATGTACGAGAGGGAGTCGGCACCCATGGAGGTGGCGATCTCGTCGACGGTCATGCCGTTGGCGATCAGCTCCGCACGGGTGGCGAAGTCGATGCCGAAGAAGCAGGGCCACTTCACGGGCGGGGAGGAGATCCGGATGTGGACCTCGGCCGCGCCGGCCTCGCGGAGCATCTTGACCAGGGCGCGCTGGGTGTTGCCGCGGACGATCGAGTCGTCGACGACCACCAGGCGCTTGCCCCGGATGACTTCCTTGAGGGGGTTCAGCTTCAACCGGATGCCGAGCTGGCGGATCGTCTGCGAGGGCTGGATGAAGGTCCGGCCGACGTAGGCGTTCTTGACCAGGCCGACGCCGTACGGGATCCCGCTGGCTTCGGCGTATCCGACGGCGGCGGGCGTGCCGGACTCCGGTGTCGATATCACCAGGTCGGCATCGGCCGGGGCTTCCTTGGCCAGGCGACGGCCCATCTCGACGCGCGAGAGGTAGACGTTCCGGCCGGCGATGTCGGTGTCCGGGCGCGCCAGGTAGACGTACTCGAAGACACAGCCCTTGGGCTTCGCTTCCGCGAATCGGGAGGAACGCAGACCGTTCTCGTCGATCGCGATGAGCTCGCCCGGTTCGACCTCGCGGACGAAGCTGGCGCCGCAGATGTCGAGGGCGGCGGTCTCGCTCGCCACCACCCAGCCGCGCTCCAGGCGGCCGAGGACCAGCGGGCGGATGCCCTGCGGGTCACGAGCGGTGTAGAGCGTCCCCTCGTCCATGAAGACGAGCGAGAAGGCGCCCTTGACCTGCGGGAGGACCTTGGTGGCCGACTCCTCGATGGTCAGGGGGCGGCCGTCGTCGTCCGTCTGCCCGGCGAGCAGGGCCGTCACGAGGTCCGTGTCGTTGGTCGCGGCCACCTGGGTGGCACGGCCGTCCTGCCGGGGGAGGTCGGCGACCATCCCCGCCAGCTCGGCGGTGTTCACCAGGTTTCCGTTGTGACCCAGGGCAATGGAGCCGTGGGCCGTCGCACGGAAGGTGGGTTGCGCGTTCTCCCAGACGGAGGCTCCGGTGGTCGAGTAGCGGGCGTGACCGACCGCGATATGACCTTGGAGGGATCCGAGGGAGGTTTCGTCGAAGACCTGGGACACGAGGCCCATGTCCTTGAAGACGAGGATCTGGGAACCGTTGCTCACAGCGATTCCCGCGGACTCTTGTCCGCGGTGCTGCAGTGCATACAGTCCGAAGTAGGTGAGCTTGGCGACCTCTTCACCCGGAGCCCAGACACCGAAGACGCCGCAAGCGTCCTGGGGGCCCTTCTCACCGGGGAGCAGGTCGTGGTTGAGTCGTCCATCACCACGAGGCACGCTTTGAGTGTAGGCGAGATCGACCACTGGTCCGAATTGGCGAAGGCCAGGAAATGTCACAGTGCGGACAGTCCGGTAAACCGGACGCAGGGTGACCGTCTCGATATCCGGGATGCCCTGGTTGACAGGTACCTGTGGGTTCGCACAAGCTCCCCTCCATGCAGTCCCTCGGTGACCAGTGCGTCACCCTCGTTGAGCGCCGCCACGTAGACCTGGTCCGTGTCGCGAGCGCTATCTGTCGCTGTTCCGCGTAACCACTCACATTTCGCGGTTCTTTTCCCTTTTCTGACCCTTTCTGGGTCTTTTCTGTCTGGGCCGGCCGGAGACTTCCGTCGGCGGCTCCGCCCTGGACTGGAGTACCTCTGTGAGCACCAACCGATCCGAGCTGTCCCGGCGCGCCTTCGGCGGTGCGGTGGGGGCCGGCGCGGCCACCGCCGCCGTCGCTCTCGCCGCCTCCCCGGCGCAGGCGGCCCCGGCCGCCGATGCCGCGCCCGAGGCGCAGTACGCGCAGCCCCGGGAACGGGAGTTCAAGGCGGCCCGCGGCCGCTCCGGGCGCCGCCCGAACATCCTGTTCATCCTCGGGGACGACCTGGGCTGGGCCGATCTGTCCTCCTACGGCGCCCCGCACATCAAGACCCCGAACCTGGACCGACTGGCCCGCCAGGGAGTCCGGTTCACCGACGCCTACTCGGGGTCGGCGACCTGCTCGCCGACCCGGTTCAGCCTCTACACCGGCCGCTACCCGGGCCGCACCCGGGGCGGACTGGCCGAGCCGATCGCCGACAAGTCGGCGGGCCTGGAACCCACCCACCCCACGCTGGCCTCGCTGTTGCGCGCGTCCGGCTACGCCACCGCGCTGATCGGGAAGTGGCACTGCGGCTACCTCCCCGACTACAGCCCCACCAAGTCCGGCTGGGACGAGTTCTTCGGCAACTTCGGCGGAGCCCTGGAGTACTACTCCAAGCTGGGGCTGGGCGGCGAGTACGACCTCTACGAGGGCGACGCCGAGTACAAGGACCTGCGGTACTACACCCGGATCCTGACCGAGCGCGCGAGCGAGTACGTCGGCCGCCGCCACGACAAGCCGTGGCTGCTGAACCTGAACTTCACCACCCCGCACTGGCCTTGGATAGCCGACGGCGACACCGAGGAGAGCAAGGAGGTCGTCCGCCGGATCAAGGCGGGGGACGGGCGCGCGCTGTGGCACCAGGACGGCGGCTCGGTCGAGAAGTACAAGCAGATGGTCGAGGACCTCGACCGCTCGGTCGGCCAGGTGCTCGCCGCGCTGAAGCGCTCCGGGCAGGAGGACGACACCCTCGTCTTCTTCGCCAGCGACAACGGCGGCGAGCGCTTCTCCTACAACTGGCCGCTGACCGGCAACAAGGCCTCCCTGCAGGAGGGCGGGATCCGGGTCCCCACCATCGTCCGCTGGCCGTCCCGGATCGACGGCGGCCAGGTCAGCCACGTGCCCGTGGTCACCCCGGACTGGACGGCGACCCTGCTGGAACTGGCCGGGGCCCGCCCCGACCGGGCCCACCCGCTCGACGGCAGGAGCCTGGCCGGGTACCTGCTGCGCGGCGAGAAGGCCCCGCAGCACGACCTGTTCTGGCGGGTGCGCGGGGAGCGGGCGCTGCGCCGCGGCGACTGGAAGTACTACCGCGGCAGGACGGGCCGCGACCAGCTCTTCAACCTGGCCGGGGACATCCGCGAGCAGGCCGACAAGGCGGCCCTGGAACCGGCCCGGCTCGCGGAGTTGCGGGCGGCCTGGGAGAAGACGGACGCGGGACTGCTCCCGTACCCGGCCTGATCCCGCACCGCACGGGGGCCCGTGCGACGCCCCCGTGCGGCGCGTCAGCTCATCAGGGGGAGCAGCGCGGAGAGGTCGGCGCGCTCGCCGCTGGCCCGGACCCGGGCGTCCGCCAGGGCCCCGGCCCAGCTCTCGCGGCCGGCGGCGAGCCGGATCCAGGTGACCGGGTCGGTCTCCACCACGTTCGGCGGGGTGCCCCGGGTGTGCCGGGGCCCCTCGACGCACTGGACCACCGCGAACGGCGGAACGCGGAACTCCACCGCTCCGCCCGGTGCCTTCAGCGCGAGGGCGTCGGCGAGCAGCCGGGTGCAGGCGGCCAGGGCCTGGCGGTCGATCGGGACCTCGACGCCGGTGGCGCGCCGCAGGTCATCGGTGTGCACGACCAGTTCGACGGTCCGGGTGACCACGAAGTCGGCCAGGGTCATGGCCCCGATCCACAGGTCCAGGACCCGGCTGGCGGGGTGCGACTCCAGCGCCTCGGCCAGCCGGGCCCCGGCCCGGTCGTACAGCTCCGTGAGCGGGGCCCCCTCCAGGGTCTCCTTGGCCGCTTCGGCGATCTTCCCCGCCAGGGAGGCCGTGGCGGAGGGCCACTCCTCGGCGGACAGTACGGCGACGGCGGCGGGCGGCCGGGAGAGTCCGGTGGCCAGCGAGTCGGCGATCCAGGCGATGTGCGCGGCGAGTTCGGCGACGGACCAGTGCCCGACCCCGCTCGGTCCGGCCAGCTGCTCGGGGTCCAACCCCCTTACGGCGTCCTGGACATGACCGAACTGGGCGAGGACGGCCGCGCCGGTCCTGGCGTGGTCGTAGGTGC
Organism: Streptomyces sp. NPDC059917; assembly: GCF_042730635.1. NCBI lineage: Bacteria > Bacillati > Actinomycetota > Actinomycetes > Kitasatosporales > Streptomycetaceae > Streptomyces > Streptomyces sp. NPDC059917. The sequence goes on along the minus strand of NZ_JBHWLC010000046.1, from coordinate 15,651 downwards.
GCGGCTTCTTCTTGGCGGGCGGCATGGGCCGACCCTACGTCCCCGGTCCGGCGGGGCGCGCGCGGTCAGGACTTCGGGGCCGCCGGCAAGGTGACCGCGCAGCCCGCCTCCGCCGCCGCGCGCAGGGCCGCCCCACGGGCCAGCTCCGCCAGGAAGCCGGGCTCGCCGCGGCCCGGGCCGTCCCCCTCGGTCGCGGCGGTGACCCGCAGGGAGGTCACTCCGCCGGACGCGGTCGGATCGACGCACTTCGCGATCGCCGTGACCCCGCGCGCGCCCTGCTCGAAGCGGCTGTCGCCCGGTTCGGCGTCCTTGGAGGAGGTCACCGTGAGGGAGAGGAACTCCCGCATCTCCCGCTGGCCCTCGAAGGTCACCGCCCGCCGCAGCACGCACAGGTGCGCTCCCGCCGGGCCGGCGTCCATCGTGTTCCCGCCGACCCGCATCACCGCGTCCGGGTCGATCAGCCCCCGGCAGGCCGTGGTGATCGCGGACCGGCTCTGCGCGCGGTCCCCGTATCGGTCGTGGACGAACCAACCCGCCACCCCGGCGGCCACCAGAGCCACCGGCAGCCCGACCCCGAGGAGCCATCGGCCCCGACTCCGCGACATCTCGCCCCCGTTCGCCCGCCGGCCCCGCACCGACGACGGTGCGGGCTGCCCGCTCGACCGAACGGACGAGCCCCCGTCCGCAGCGGTTCCGGACGGGGGCTCGGCTCGTGGCGGAGCGGCGGCTCAGGCGAGCAGTGCCGGGATGGTCGCCTCGTGCGCGGTGCGCAGTTCGTCCAGGGTGAGCGTGAACTCGCCCTGGATCTCGATCTCTTCGCCGTCCACGACACCGATGCGGGTGGCGGGCAGGCCGCGGGCGCCGCACATGTCGGTGAAGCGGAGTTCCTCGCTGCGCGGCACGGCCACGACGGCCCGGCCGGCGGACTCGGAGAAGAGGAAGGTGAAGGCGTCCAGCGCCTCCGGGACCACGATCCGCGCGCCGTTGCCGCCCTTGAGGCAGGACTCGACGAGCGCCTGGACGAGGCCGCCGTCGGACAGGTCGTGCGCGGCGTCGATCATGCCGTCGCGCGAGCCCGAGATCAGGATCTCGCCGAGGAGCTTCTCGCGGGCCAGGTCCACCTTGGGCGGCATGCCGCCGAGGTGCTGGTGGACCACCTCGGACCAGGCGGAGCCGCCCAGTTCCTCGGCCGTGTCGCCCAGCAGGTACAGCAGCTGGCCGGCCTCCGCGAACGCCATCGGCGTGCGGCGGTTGACGTCGTCGATCACACCGAGGACCGCCACGACCGGGGTCGGGTGGATCGCGGTGTCACCGGTCTGGTTGTAGAGCGAGACGTTGCCGCCGGTGACCGGGGTGCCCAGCTCCAGGCAGCCGTCGGCGAGACCGCGGGTGGCCTCGGCGAACTGCCACATGACGTCCGGGTCCTCGGGGGAACCGAAGTTCAGGCAGTCGGAGATGGCCAGCGGCTTCGCGCCGGTCGCCGCCACGTTGCGGTAGGCCTCCGCCAGCGCCAGCTGCGCGCCCGTGTAGGGGTCGAGCTTGGCGAAGCGGCCGTTGCCGTCGGTGGCCATGGCGACGCCGAGGTTGGTCTCCTCGTCGATGCGGACCATGCCGGCGTCCTCGGGCTGCGAGAGCACCGTGTTGCCCTGCACGAAGCGGTCGTACTGGTCGGTGATCCAGGACTTGGAGGCCTGGTTCGGGGAGGAGACCAGGGCCAGGACCTGCGCGCGCAGTTCCTCGGAGGTCTGCGGGCGGGGCAGCTTGGCCGCGTCGTCCGCCTGGAGCGCGTCCTGCCAGGAGGGGCGCGCGTAGGGGCGGTTGTAGACGGGGCCCTCGTGGGCGACGGTGCCCGGGGGCACGTCCACGATCTGCTCGCCGTGCCAGAAGATCTCCAGGCGCTCGCCCTCGGTCACCTCACCGATGACGGTGGCGATGACGTCCCACTTCTCGCAGATCTCCATGAACCGCTCGACGTACCGCGGCTCGACGATCGCGCACATGCGCTCCTGCGACTCGCTCATGAGGATCTCCTCGGGCGAGAGCGTCGCGTCGCGCAGCGGCACGGTGTCCAGCTCGACGCGCATGCCGCCGGAACCGGCCGAGGCCAGCTCGGACGTGGCGCAGGAGAGCCCGGCGCCGCCGAGGTCCTGGATGCCCGCGACCAGCTTCTCCTTGAAGATCTCCAGGGTGCACTCGATGAGGAGCTTCTCCTGGAAGGGGTCGCCGACCTGCACCGCGGGGCGCTTGGTGGGCTTCGTGTCGTCGAAGGTCTCGGACGCGAGGACCGAGACGCCGCCGATGCCGTCGCCGCCGGTGCGGGCGCCGTAGAGGATGACCTTGTTGCCGGGGCCGGAGGCCTTGGCGAGGTGGATGTCCTCGTGCTTCATCACGCCGATGCAGCCGGCGTTGACCAGCGGGTTGCCCTGGTAGCAGGAGTCGAAGACGACCTCGCCGCCGATGTTGGGCAGGCCCAGGCAGTTGCCGTAGCCGCCGATGCCCGCGACGACGCCCGGCAGGACGCGCTTGGTGTCGGGGTGGTCGGCGGCGCCGAAGCGCAGCGGGTCCACGACCGCGACCGGGCGGGCCCCCATGGCCAGGATGTCGCGCACGATGCCGCCGATGCCGGTGGCCGCGCCCTGGTAGGGCTCGATGTACGACGGGTGGTTGTGCGACTCGACCTTGAAGGTGACCGCGTAGCCCTGGCCGACGTCGACGACACCGGCGTTCTCGCCGATCCCGACGAGCATGGCGTCGTTCTCGGGGACCTTCTCGCCGAACTGCCTCAGGTGGACCTTGCTGCTCTTGTACGAGCAGTGCTCGGACCACATGACGGAGTACATGGCGAGCTCGGCGCCGGTGGGGCGGCGGCCGAGGATCTCGCGGATCCGGGCGTACTCGTCCTCCTTGAGGCCGAGTTCCTTCCACGGCTGGGAGGCGTCCGGGGTCTCGGTGGCGTTCTTGACGGTGTCGAGGCTCATGCGCTGACCAGCTTCTTCAGGACCGAGGTGAAGAACGGGAGGCCGTCGGTGCGGCCCGTCCCGATCAGCGGCTCGACCGCGTGCTCGGGGTGCGGCATGAGGCCGACCACGTTGCCCGCGGCGTTGGTGATGCCCGCGATGTCGCGGAGCGAGCCGTTCGGGTTGACGTCGAGGTACCGGAAGGCCACGCGACCCTCGGCCTCCAGTTCGTCGAGCGTGTGCTCGTCGGCGACGTACCGGCCGTCCATGTTCTTCAGCGGTACGGAGATCTCCTGGCCGGCGGCGTAGTCGCCGGTCCACGCGGTCTCCGCGTTCTCCACCCGCAGCTTCTGGTCGCGGCAGATGAAGTGCAGGTGGTTGTTGCGGAGCATCGCCCCCGGCAGCAGGTGGGCCTCGGTGAGGACCTGGAAGCCGTTGCAGATGCCGAGGACGGGCATGCCCGCCCTGGCCTGCTCGATGATGGTCTCCATCACCGGCGAGAACCGGGAGATGGCTCCGGCGCGCAGGTAGTCGCCGTAGCTGAAGCCGCCCGCGAGGACGACCGCGTCGACCTGGTGCAGGTCCTTGTCGCGGTGCCACAGCGAGACCGGCTCGGCCCCCGCGAGGCGAACGGCGCGCAGCGAGTCACGGTCGTCGAGCGTTCCGGGGAACGTGACGACTCCGATGCGAGTGGTCACCGTCAGGCCTCGACCTTCACGGTGAAGTCTTCGATGACGGTGTTGGCGAGGAACGTTTCGGCCATCTTGTGGATGCGGTCGAGGGCGGCCTGGTCGACCGGTCCCTCCACCTCCAACTCGAAGCGCTTCCCCTGGCGGACGTCGGCGATCCCTTCGAAGCCCAGGCGCGGCAGCGCACGCTGCACCGCCTGGCCCTGGGGGTCGAGGATCTCCGGCTTGAGCATGACGTCGACTACGACGCGTGCCATCGGGCACTCCCGTGTGGTGGTTGGTGCGAAGGCGGTTCCATCAGCGTACCCGGCCAAAATTTCTACGCGGGTAGATATCGGACGGAGGACCCCGCCGGGCGGTTTCGGCTTCACCAACGCTTCGCAAAATCCCTCGGAAAAACACGCACTCGGGATTGCGGCGGGACACGCGGAGCGAATTAACTGGGCTTCGCTATACAACGCGAATCACGGTACAAAGGAATCCCCCCGAAAACCGGGGGAAAGAAGCAATGCTCCGAAGCATCCACACAGTCGGCATCACCCCACGTCAACCCGTGCCGGTGCCGCACGAAGGGACCGATATCCGTGGCGCAGCGCGTAGTAGTCACGATCTCCGACGACATCGACGGCGGAGAAGCGGCGGAAACGGTCGTCTTCGCTCTGGACGGTAAGTCGTACGAGATCGACCTCAATGTCGCCAACGCAAAGAAGCTCCGCAAGGGCCTGGCTCCTTACGTGGCGGCGGGGCGCCGGCAGTCCCGCTCCGGGAAGACCTTCAAGCACACGTCGATCGCCCCCGACCCGGCGGTCGTCCGCGCCTGGGCGCGCTCCAACCAGCTCGACGTGCCGCCCCGCGGCCGCATCCCCAAGAAGGTCTACGAGGCGTACAACGCCGCCCACTGACCCCCGATTTGCCATCCACCCCCAGGGATCGGCTAGTGTGTGGATCACGCCGAGGGGCCAGACCGCAGGTCAAAGCCCCGAAGGTCGTGCGGGTGTAGTTCAGTAGCAGAACATCCCTCTTCCAGGGGGAAGGCGCAGTGTGCAATTCCTGTCACCCGCTCTGCACGCTTTACCGACCACTGTGGTGGATCGGGTAGAGTGATGCTCGCAACCGCTTGATGGCCCCCTTCGGGAAGCGATCATCGCGAGTTTGCGGACGTAGCTCAGTTGGTAGAGCACCACCTTGCCAAGGTGGATGTCGCGAGTTCGAGTCTCGTCGTCCGCTCTTGATTCAAGAGTTTCATCAGAAGGCCCCAGTCATCGACTGGGGCCTTCTGCGTTGCCCTCACCCGCTCCCGACCTGCGATGACAAATGTCATCGGTCGTGGTGACACCGCGCACTGACCCGCTCCCGGAACCGGCCGGAGGCTGGGTCCATGACTGACACCGAGCGGACAGTGATCGAAGCCGAGGAGGTGCGCCGCGGCTACTCGGGCGGGTTCGAGGCCGTGCGCGGCGTCTCCTTCTCCGTCGCCCGCGGCGAGGTCTTCGCCCTCCTCGGCACCAACGGGGCCGGGAAGACCTCCACCGTCGAGCTGCTGGAGGGGTTGGCCCTGCCGAGCGCGGGCCGGGTCCGGGTCTTCGGCCTCGACCCCTTCCACCGGCGGGCGGCCGTGCGCCCCCGCACCGGGGTGATGCTCCAGGAGGGCGGTTTCCCCTCCGACCTGTCCGTCGCGGAGACCGTCCGCATGTGGTCCGGAGTCACCAGCGGCGCCCGCCCGGGCGCCGAGGTACTGGAGCTGGTCCGGCTCGGGGAGCGGGCGGACGTACGGGTCAAGCAGCTGTCCGGTGGCGAGCGGCGGCGGCTCGACCTGGCGCTGGCCCTGCTCGGGCGGCCCGAGGTGCTCTTCCTCGACGAGCCGACCACCGGCATGGACCCGGAAGGGCGCCGGGAGACCTGGGCGCTGGTGCGGGCGCTGCGGGAGGAGGGCACCACGGTGCTGCTGACCACGCACTACCTGGAGGAGGCGCAGGAGTTGGCGGACCGGCTGGCGATCCTGCACGAGGGGAGGATCGCCCTGTCCGGCACCCCGGCCGAGGTGAGCGCGACCCGACCGGCCCGGATCCGGTTCACCCTGCCCGCGGGGGTGGCGGCGGCCAGGCTGCCGCTCGCGCTGCGGGCCGCCGCCGACGGGCAGCGGGTGGAGATCCGTACCGACCGGCTCCAGTCGACGCTCGGTGAGCTGCTGCGCTGGGCCGACGGGGCCGCGGTGGAGCTGGCCGGGCTGGACGCGCGGTCGGCCTCGCTGGAGGAGGCCTTCCTGGAGATCGCCCGCGGCCACCGCGCGGACGAGCGCGCCGACGCGACGGCGGGAAGCCGATGAGCGCCCCGGGCAGGGCCGCGACCGGCGGCCCGCGCGGCCCGCGCCTCCCGGACCTGCGGCCGCGGCGGCTCGCCGCCCTCGGCCGGTCCGAACTCACCCTCCTGGTCCGCAACCGGGCCGCGCTGTCCGTGGCGCTGCTGATGCCGCTGGCACTGGTCCTCGCCCTGCGCTCCACCCTCAGCGCGAACGGCGCGGCCGCCGTCGGCGAAGCCACCCTGACCGGCGGCATCGGCGCGGTGCTGCTGCTCGTCGTCTACATGAACCTCGTCTCGGCGTACGTCGCCCGGCGCGAGGAACTGGTCCTCAAGCGGCTGCGCACCGGCGAGGCCGGGGACCTGGAGATCCTGGCCGGGACCGCGCTGCCCGCCGCCGTGCTGGCGTCGGCGCAGTCCGCCGTCCTGGTCCTCGCGGGGGCGCCCGCACTCCACGTGCGCGCCCCGCAGGACCCCGCGGTGCTCGTCGCCGCCGTCCTCGCCGGGATCGTGCTGCTGGCCGGACTCTCGGCGCTCACCAGCGCGTTCACCCGCAACGTGGAGAGCGCGGGCCTGACCACGCTCCCGCTCTTCCTCGTCTCGATGATCGGCTCCGGGCTGTTCGTACCGGCCGACTCGCTGCCCGGCGGCGTCGGCCGGGTGGCCGAACTGCTGCCGCTGAGCGGGGTGATGACCCTGGTGCGGGCGGGCTGGGCGGGCGGGGACGCGGCCCTGCTCGCACCGGCGGCGACCACGCTGGTCTGGATCGCCGTCACGGTGTTTGCTGTGGGTCGGTGGTTCCGCTGGGAACCGCGGCGCTAGAGGTCGGGGGGCGGGCCCGTGTCCAGATTGACCGGGTGGTGGAAGGACCGCGGCAGCGCGGCCAAGGTCGATCTGTACACCCGCGGTTCGTTCCACCTCTTCGTGGTGATGGAGATCGTGTCGATCGGGCTGCTCCCGCTCATGTCCTCCGGGGGCAGCGGCCGACTCGGCCTCCTGGTCCTGCTGTTGGTCAGCGTGCACGCCGTGCTGTGCGGGGTGCTCACCTCGCGCGCACTGGACCGGGTGGCGGGCCGCCGCGCCCGCCCGGCCCGCCTCGCCCTCGTCACCTCGCTGGTCAGCGGCGCCGCGGTGGTCGTCCCCCTCGCCCTGATGACCGACCCGGCCCGGCTCACCCCGGAGGTGGGCACGACGGCGGCGGTCGGGGCGGTCAGCTTCGGCGCCGGCGCGCTCACGATGGCCCTGGAGTCCGCCCGGCGCGCGCGGTACGTGCCCCCGGGCGCGGCGGTCGGCACGGCGCTGGCGGCCCTCGCGGTGGGCCACTCCGGCCGGTTGGCGCTCGGGCTGCTGATCGGGGTGCTGATCAGCAGCCTGCTGCTCTGCTGCACCTACGCCTTCTCCGTCTGGCTGCTGGCCACGGTGTGGGAGCTGGACCGGGCGCGGGAGCTGGAGGCCCGGCTGGCGGTCGCCGAGGAGCGGCTGCGCTTCGGCCGGGACCTGCACGACGTGATGGGCCGCAACCTCGCGGTGATCGCGCTCAAGAGCGAGCTCGCGGTCCAGTTGGCGCGGCGCGGGCGCGCGGAGGCGGTGGACCAGATGGTCGAGGTGCAGCGGATCGCGCGGGAATCGCAGCGGGAGGTGCGGGACGTGGTGCGGGGCTACCGGGAGGCCGATCTCGCGGTGGAGCTGGAGGGAGCGCGCGGGGTGCTGGGCGCCGCCGGCATCGACTGCCGGGTCGAGCTGTCGGAGCCGCCGGACCTGCCGGATCTGCCGGTGGCGGTGCGGTCCGCGCTGGGCTGGGTGGTCCGCGAGGCGACCACCAACGTGCTGCGGCACGGGGACGCCCGCGGCTGCCTGATCCGGCTGACGGGCGGGGACGCGGGGGCGGTGGTGCTGGTCGTCGAGAACGACGGGGCGCCGCCGGAGCCGGTCGGGACCGGTCGCGACGGGGCCGGTCGCGACGGGGGATCGGGGCTCGCGGGGCTGCGGGAGCGGCTGGCGGCGCTGGGGGGTTCGCTGGAGACGGGGACCGTGTCGAGGGGGGACGCGCCGGGCATCTTCCGGCTGCGGGCCGAGGTGCCCGGGCAGCAGCCGCGGGCGGAACGCGCACACGAGGAGGCACGGACGTGAACACGGGCGGCACGGGCGGCACGGGCGCCGACGGCGGCGCGGGCGGTGCGTACGGCGCGGGGGCCGCGGTGGGCCCCGTACGGGTGCTGCTCGCCGACGACGAGCACCTGATCCGGGGTGCGCTGGCCGCGCTGCTGGGGCTGGAGGACGACCTCCTGGTGGTCGCCGAGGCGGCCACGGGGCCCGAGGCCCTCGCCATGGCGCGGGCCCACCGGCCGGACGTGGCGGTGCTGGACCTCCAGATGCCCGGGGCGGACGGTGTGAGCGTGGCCACATCCCTGCGGGCCGAACTCCCGGACTGCCGGACCATGATCGTGACCAGTCACGGCCGCCCCGGGCACCTGAAGCGGGCCCTGAGCGCGGGCGTGCGGGCCTTCGCGCCCAAGACCGTCTCGGCGCGGCGGCTGGCCGAGATCATCCGGACCGTGCACGCCGGAGGGCGGTACGTGGACCCGGAGTTGGCGGCCGACGCGATCAGCGCCGGGGACTCCCCGCTGACCGCCCGGGAGGCGGAGGTGCTGGAGCTCGCGGCGGACGGGGCACCGGTCGCGGAGATCGCGGAGCGGGCCTCGCTGTCACAGGGCACCGTGCGCAACTACCTCTCCTCGGCGGCGGCGAAGCTGGGCGCCGAGAACCGGCACACGGCAGTGCGTCTCGCACGGGCCCGGGGTTGGGTATAGTAGGTCTCGCCTTACGGCGCTTGCGGACATAGCTCAGTTGGTAGAGCACCACCTTGCCAAGGTGGATGTCGCGCGTTCGAGTCGCGTTGTCCGCTCTGTAAGGAAGAAACCCCTGGTCATCGACCAGGGGTTTCTTCGTGTCCGCCCGCGCGTCCGCATGTCCGGCGAACCGGCTCCCGGGCCCGCCGCGAAGGCGGGCCCGGGCGGCGCGGATCAGGTCCAGCTCTTCCAGCTCTGGCCGGTGAGCCGCTCGTACGCCTCGATGTACTTGGCGCGGGTCTGCTCGACCACGTCCTGCGGCAGCGCGGGCGGCGGCAGCTCGCCGTGGCGGTCCCAGCCGGAGGCCGGGGAGGCCAGCCAGTCGCGGACGTACTGCTTGTCGTAGGAGGGCTGCGCGCGGCCCGGCTCCCACAGGTCGGCGGGCCAGAAGCGGGAGGAGTCCGGGGTCAGCACCTCGTCGGCGGCGACCAGGGCGCCGTCCTTGTCGAAGCCGAACTCGAACTTGGTGTCCGCCAGGATGATCCCGCGCTCCCGGGCGATGTCGCGGGCCCGCCCGTACACGGCGAGGGTCGCCTGGCGCAGCAGGGCCGCCGTCTCGGGACCGGTGGTCCGCGCGACCTCCTCGTAGGAGACGTTCTCGTCGTGCTCGCCGACCGCGGCCTTGGCGGCCGGGGTGAAGATCGGGGCGGGCAGCTCGGAGCCGTCCACGAGGCCCTCGGGGAGCGCGAGGCCGCACACGGTCCGGGTCTGCTCGTACTCGGCGAGCCCCGAGCCGGTGAGGTAGCCGCGGGCCACGCACTCGACGGCGACCATGTCGAGGTTCTGGCAGATCAGGGTGCGGCCCGCCCAGTCGGCGGGGGCGCCGGCCGGCAGCTCGGTGCTGATCACGTGGTTCGGGGTGATGTCCGCGAGCTGCTCGAACCACCAGAGGGAGAGCTGCGTCAGGACGCGGCCCTTGTCCGGGATCTCCGTGGGCAGCACCCAGTCGAAGGCGGACATCCGGTCGCTCGCGACCATGACGAGGTTGCCGTCTCCGTCGCGGTAGAGGTCGCGCACCTTGCCGGTGTGGAGGTGGACGAGGCCCGGCACCTGCACCGGCTCGGGCTTTTCGACGAATCCGGACACGGGGTCTCCCTGTGGTTCTGTACGAGCGCAGGCCCATTCTCCCGCATCGGGTGCGCCGTCCCGGCCCCAGGGGTCCCGCTCCCGTCAGTCGCGCTTGCAGATCCGGTCGAGGAGGTTCGCGGTGGCCTTCTGCACCCGCTCGTCGACGTGGCCGGGGCGGTCGAGCGCCGGGGACCAGGCGAAGGTGCCGGAGGCGAAGACGAGGGCGCCGCTGGGCGCGCGGTACAGGGAGGTCTCCTGGTGGCGCCGGTGGCCCTCGGTGTCGTCGTACGGGGAGTGCGCGAGCAGGATCCGGTCCTGGTGCTCGGGCAGCTGGGTGCGCGGGAAGTAGCGGTCGGCCTCACCGGCGACCAGGCCGGGCAGCTCGTCGTTCTCCGTGGCCCCGGTGGAGTCCCAGAGCCAGTGGGTGGCGTTGCGCACGATCATGGGCGCGGGTTCGGGGACGCGGCCGGCGTACTGGATGCCCAGCAGCTGCTGTTCCGGCCGGTCCACCTCGCGCCAGAGGGCGGGGCGGCCGGGGCCGCGGCGTTTTCGGCAGGTCAACAGCCGGTCGGGGATCCCGGACGGCGAGGGGGAGAGCTCCACCTGCCAGTACATGGTGTTGGCGGAGAGGAAGACCAGGGAGGTGCCGTGATCGCGGGCCCGCTCGGCGGTCCGGCGCATCGGGACCGACCAGTACTCGTCGTGGCCGGGGAAGACCAGGCCCCGGTAGCGGGTCGGGTCGACGCGGCCCGCGTGCAGGTCGTTGGTGTCGGCGTAGGCCAGGTCGTAGCCGTAGCGCTCCGCCCAGCGGATGAAGTCGTAGGCGTGGCCGACGTGCAGCGGCAGGCCCGCGCCCGCGTAGGGGCGGTCGTAGGAGACCGTGATGGCCGCGTCCTCCTCGCCCAGGAGGCGCCCTTCCTCGTCCCACGCGTGGTAGAGGCTCGCGCCGGTGCGGCCGTCCTCCGGATAGAGGTTGTAGGCCTGCCAGGTGATGTCGGGCAGGAGCAGCAGCAGGTCGGCGGGGTGGTCGTCGCGGACCGTGAAGGGGATGTGCGAGCGGTGGCCGTCGTCGGTGGTCAGGACGGCGACGTACGCGCCGAGGTTCCAGTACGAGGGCACCTGGAGCCGCCACGACAGCCACCAGTGGTGGCAGGAGACCGTGCGGTCGGCGGTGAGCGGGGCGGGCTGGACGATGCCCGACAGCCGCGGACTGGAGTGGATCTTCGAGGCGCCGTCGCCGCCGTAGTGGCCGATCCGGTAGATGTCGACCGAGAACTGCTGGGGCGGGTCGACGGTGATGCGGAAGTCGATGGCCTCGCCGGGGGCGACGGCCCCGGTGGAGGCGAAGCCCTTGATCTGGCGGTGCACGTCATCGGCGGTGCGGGGGCCGCTCGTGCGGGCGCGGGGGACCTGGCCGGGCGCCAAGGAGGGGTCCACGTACCAGGGGAGCACCTGGCCGGTGTCGCCGATGTACACCTCGCTGCCCCGGAACCAGGGCAACGGACCTTGGCCGAAGGGGTCGTTCACCGCGTGCGCGAGCGCACCTGACTCCCAACGCCGGATCTGGTCCGCACCCATACCGCTCCCCTCCCTCGCTCCCCCGAACGCGTATGCCCGGCCTCGTCGCGTCCATGCCCGCGACCGGTCCCAGCACATCACATAACGCACGCACTCCGTCACCGTTCGTCGCGAATTGACGTGACCGGAACATTCACATCCGCTTACCCGTGCGACCCGTACGCCTCCACGGGCGCCGCGCACTCCCCTCCGCGCCCTCATCCGGGGCACGGAGGTGGCGCCCGGCGCTCAGACCAGCCGGACCGGCTTCTCGGGACGGATCCCCAGGTCCGCGAGCCACTCGCGCAGCGGGGCGGGATCGCCGTCCTCCACCAGGGCGAGCACCGGCGGCGCCAGGTCGGCGCAGCGCGCGCCGGCGACCAGCAGCACCGGTCCGTCCAGCCAGTCCAGGCCCGGCGCACCGCCCGCCGAGTCCACGGCCGCGCAGCACACCATCGCCATGACGTGGTCGGCCAGCAGGTCCCGGCCGCTGCGCGGGGCCTGCAACGGGAACAGCGGGACCGCGTCCGCGCCGCGCGCCTTCGCACCGGCGCCCACGCCGGCCCGCTCGGCGACGGCCCGCTCCTCGCGCGCCAGGTCCGCGCAGAGCCGCCCGGCCAGTGCGTCCGCATCGGCGCCGTCGGTCCCGGCCGCCCCGACCGCCCCGTCGACGGACAGGTGGCGCAGCACCCGCTCCAGCGTCGGTCCGCCCGCCGCGTCCCCGGCCCCCGCGCCCTGCGGCGCGGCCCCGGCCAGGACGTCCAGGGAGCGGTGCAAGCGGGCCGCCTCCGTGCGCCACTTGCGGTCCACGACCTCCTCCGGATACGCCGCCCAGTCCACCGGCGACCAGTCCGGACCGACTTCGGCCGGACCGCCGTGGAAGAGCCGCGCGGCCAGCAGCGACGCCGCCTCGTCGACCACCCCGGGCTGTTCCAGCAGATCGCAGGCGGGACGCTCGCCGAGGCGGGAGGTGAAGCCCTCGGCCAGCCGGTCGCGCCGGGACAGCTCGGTCAGCGCGCGGACCACCCCGGTGTCGAGGTGTGCGGGCCAGCGGCCCATCCGCCAGGCGGGCAGCGCGACCCGGGTCAGCAGCCGGTCCCAGCCCGCGTAGGCGAGGCCGACCTGCTCCTGGGCGACGATGCGCAGCCCGTAGTCCACGCCCTGGGCCCGGTCCGCGGCGGCCGCGGCCACCCCGCGCTCCATCTCGGCCGCGTCCGTGCGGCAGAGCCGCAGCAGCAGCCGGGCCGTCCGCCCGATCCAGCCGAGGCCGGGCCGGTTGCCGACGTCGGCGGCCGCGTCCAACCCGCGCACGAAGCGGCGGGCGTCGGCTATGTCGGGGTGCGCGGAAGGGCCCGTGCCCGCGACGACGGGGGCGAGCACCGCCCGTAGCTCGGCGACCCGCATCCACCACAGGAACGGCGAACCGATCACCAGGACCGGAGCCGCGCCGGGCACCGTCTCCGGGCCGGCCGGCCGTCCGGCGACCGCGCCCCGCCTGCGGTGCGCGGCGTGGGTACGGTCCTCCAACCAGCTGTCGCAGTCGGGGGTCAGGGCTATCGCGGAGGGCGCCGGCACCTGCATCCGGTCGGCCAGGTCCCGCACCATCCGGTAGAGGTCGGGCGCGGCGGCCTCGGCCAGCGCGACCGTCGGCGTCACGGCCGGCGCGGCCCGCAGCACCACCGCGCCGAACACGCCGGCGACCAGCAGCACGAGCGCCGCGACGGCGCAGACGACGAGGGTGACGGTGCCCCAGGGGTCACCGGCCAGCCGCCCGGTCGTGCGCGCGGCCACCAGGACCACCGCGAAGGCGGCGGGCAGGAGTGCGAGGGCCAGTGCCCTGCTGCGCACGCGCAGCACGGCCAGGGCCCGGGAGCGCGCGGACTGCGCGCCCACCTCCTTGGTCGATACGGTTCCGGACACGGCCGGACGTCACCCCCTCTGCCCTGCGACGGTCTTGGTCACTCCCCCACTGTGACACCCGCCACTGACATCGCAATGCCGGTGGGCCAAGTGCCGGAGTGCTTGCGCCGCACCCTAGTTGGGGCCGGGGCGGCCGTCAGGCGGACCGGGCATCGATCACCCGATGGAATGGCTTTGGGTAAAGCTGGGTGCGTTCGAACGCGGCCGGATGCAGTCGCACGCGCGGGCCCGGAGCGCGTCGAGTGCGCTCCGGGCCCGCGTGGCGAAGGGTGGGGGAGACCCCGCTGGTCAGTGCTCCGCGGCCGACTTCAGCGGCCTTCGGCGGCCTTGGCCGCGATGTCCGTGCGGTGCTGCGAACCGGCCAGCCGGATCCGCGCGACGGCCTTATACGCCCTCTCGCGGGCCTGCGCCAGATCGGAACCGGTCGCCGTCACCGACAGCACGCGACCGCCCGCGCTGACGACGGCGTCGCCCTCCCGGCGGGTGCCCGCGTGCAGCACGTACGCCGTCGGGGCGTCCTCGGCCGCGACCTCGGCCAGGCCCTCGATCGGGTCCCCGGTGCGCGGGGTCTCCGGGTAGTTGTGGGAGGCGATGACGACCGTGACGGCCGCGTCCGCGCGCCAGGACAGCGGCGGCTCGGCGTCCAGCGTGCCCCGGGCCGCGTTCAGCAGGACGCTCGCGAGCGGGGACTTCAGCCGGGCGAGGACGACCTGGGTCTCGGGGTCGCCGAAGCGCGCGTTGAACTCGATGACGCGCACGCCCCGCGAGGTGATCGCGAGACCGGCGTAGAGCAGGCCGGAGAAGGGGGTGCCGCGGCGGCGCAGTTCGTCCACGGTCGGCTGGAGCACGCTCGCCATGACCTCGTCGACGAGCTTGGGGTCGGCCCAGGGCAGCGGCGAGTAGGCACCCATGCCACCGGTGTTGGGGCCCTCGTCGCCGTCGAGCGCGCGCTTGAAGTCCTGCGCGGGCTGGAGCGGCAGCACGGTGACGCCGTCGGTGATGGCGAAGAGCGAGACCTCGGGGCCGTCGAGGAACTCCTCGATGACCACCCGGTCGCAGGCCAGCGCGTGGGCGCGGGCGACGGCCCGGTCCTCGGTCACCACGACGCCCTTGCCGGCGGCGAGTCCGTCGTCCTTGACGACGTACGGGGCGCCGAAGGCGTCGAGGGCCTCGTCCACCTCTGCGGGGGTGGCGCAGACGTAGGAACGGGCGGTCGGGACACCGGCCCCGGCCATCACGTCCTTGGCGAAGGCCTTGGAGCCCTCCAGCCGCGCCGCCTCGGCGGAGGGGCCGAAGACGGGGATGCCGACCGCGCGCACGGCGTCGGCGACCCCGGCGACCAGGGGCGCCTCGGGCCCGACAACGACCAGGCCCGCCCCCAGTTCGGTGGCCAGCCGGGCCACGGCTTCGCCGTCGAGGGCGTCCACCGGGCGCAGCTCCGCCACCTCGGCGATGCCGGCGTTGCCGGGGGCGCAGTAGAGCGCACTGACGTCGGGGTCGAGGGACAGAGAGCGGCACAGGGCGTGTTCGCGGGCGCCGCCGCCGATGACGAGGACCTTCACGGGTGCAGCCTAGCCCGCCTGCGACGATGCCTTTCGTGCGGCCACCCCAATGAGGGGGCCCTAGTCGTTCGTATATTCCTCCACCACGGTGGCTCCGAGCTCGCGCACGATCAGGTCGTGTCCGGTCAGCGCGCTGTCCACGAGATCCGGATCGTCCTCTTCCGGTACGTCGTCCTCGGGCCGTACGGGCTCCCGCATCGGGACGGGCGCGGGCGCGGCCGGGGGCTGCTGCTGGTGGCCCTGGGCCGGCGGCGGCTGGTACGCCGGGGCCGCCGGCTGCTGCGGGGCCTGGGCCTGCGGCGGCTGGTACGCGGGGGCCGGGGCGGGGGGCGCGTACGACGGCGGCGGGGCCGAGTACGAGGTGGAGACGGGGGCGGGCTGACCGCCGCCCACCACGGCCTCGATCTTCCAGTTGACCTGGAACTGCTCGGACAGGACCTGCTTGAGGACGTCCTCGCTGCCGCTGCTCGCGAAGTTGTCGCGGGCTCCGGGGTTGGGGAAGCCGAGCTGGAGGACGGCGCCGTCGAAGCCGACCACCTGGGCGTTCTGGCTGAGCAGGATCCAGGTGAAGCGGCGCTTGTTCTTGACCGCCTCCAGGACGCCGGGCCACATCGCCTGGACCTGTCCGGCACCGGCGGCCATCCCGGGCCCGGAGGCCACCGGGGCGGCGGGCGCGGGAGCCGCGGCGACCGGGACCGGGGCCGCGGGGGCGGCCGCGGGCGCCGGGGCGCCGGATGCGGCGGCGCCGGGC
>NZ_JBHWLC010000045.1:60243-69227 GCF_042730635.1 Streptomyces sp. NPDC059917 | reverse complement strand
GGGGGGGTCTTCTGGGGCCGGCCCGGCGGGGGGGGGCTCCGGGGTGGGGGGCCCCCCCCCCCGCGGGCCCCCCCGGGGGGCCGCCGCCCGCGGGCCCCGCCGACGCCCCGCCCTCACCCCTGGCCGAACGACTGCGACAACTGCGCGACGCGGGCTGGACCGCGGTCGCCGTACCCCCCGGGACGGCCTTCGCCGACCTGTGGCGGCAGGCGGCCACCGGCCACGGCCACGACGCGAACACTTCCGGAGGCAGGCCATGAGCGGCCGGGCGAGACTGACCCTGTTCGCGCTGCTGGCGACCCTGCTCACCTCGGGCGCCCTGCTGCCGCTGGTGCATCCGGCGACCTGGATGTTCCAGGCCGCGGCGCTGGCCGCCGTGCAGAGCGGGGTGGGCGCGGCGGCCCGGCGGGTGCCCCTGGCGCGCCCGCTGACGGTGGCCGCGCAGCTGCTGGTGTCGCTGCTGCTGCTCATGCTGCTCTTCGCCGGACGGGGAGCCTCCACCGGCTCGGGCCCGCTGGCGTACCTGGTGACGGACTTCGGCGGACTGTACGGGCAGGGGGTGCGGGACGTCGGCGAGTTCGCGATCCCCGCACCGCTGACCGACGGCATCCGACTGCTGCTGATCACCGGCGTGCTGGTGATCGGGCTGCTCGTGGACATGCTCGCGGTGACCGCACGGGCCGCCGCGGCGGCCGGGCTGCCGCTGCTCGCGCTGTACTCGGTGGCCGCTGGGCTGAGCGGTGGCGGCGGCGCGTCCTGGCTGTGGTTCGTGCTGGCCGGCTGCGGCTACCTGCTGATGCTGCTGGCCGAGAGCCGGGACCGGCTGGCCCAGTGGGGCCGGGTCTTCGGCGGCGCCGCCCCGGGCGGGCGCCCCTCGCAGAACGGCCTGGGCGCGGGGAACCGCCCGCTCGCCCCGGTACGGACCGGGCGGCGGATCGGCGCGGTCGCCCTCGGGCTCGCGCTCGCGGTCCCGGCGGCCCTGCCCGCCCTCAGCAGCGGGCTGCTGGACGCGCGCGGCGGCGGGGGCGGCGGGGGCGTGGGCACCGGGGTCGGGCAGGCGGTCAACCCGCTGGTCGCCCTCCAGGACAGCCTCAACACGCAGGACGACCGCGAGGTGCTCAAGTACCGCACGGACGGCAAGCAGCTCTCCGACCAGTACCTGCGGATCCTCTCCCTCGACCAGTTCGACGGCGTCAAGTGGGAGGCCTCGGCGCGCGCGCTGAGCGACCTCCCCGCGCAGCTGCCGAACCCGCCGGGGCTGTCCCGGGACCTCCTGGCCTCCTCCGACGAGATCCGCACCAGCATCTCGGCGTCGGGCACCTACGCGCAGCGCTACCTGCCGATGCCCTACCCGGCGACCGGCGTAGACGTCCGCGGCCGCTGGCGCTTCGAACCGGTCGGGCGGACCCTGGTCGGCGAGCAGCTGGGCAAGGACAAGTACCAGAACGCCCAGGGCGCCCAGTACACCGTGCGCAGCGTCGAGCTGCGGCCGACGGCCGAGCAGCTCGCGGCGGCCCCGCCCGCCGCGCCCGAGGTCCTCGGCGAGAACACGCGGCTGCCGGACAACCTGCCGTCGGTGGTCTCCGAGACGGCCCGCAAGGTCACCCAGGGCGCGCGCGGCGACTACGCGAAGGCCGTGAAGCTCCAGGACTACTTCGCCGTCAACGGCGGGTTCACCTACGACACCAAGGTCGCCTCGGGCAGCGGTTCGCAGGCCATCGCGAAGTTCCTCGCGGACAAGCGCGGCTTCTGCATCCACTTCTCCTTCTCGATGGCGACGATGGCCCGCTCCCTCGGGATCCCGGCCCGGGTCGCCGTCGGCTTCGCGCCCGGCACCAAGCAGGGCGACGGCAGCGTGGTCGTGACGATGCGGGACGCGCACGCCTGGCCCGAGCTGTACTTCGAGGGCGTGGGCTGGACCCGCTTCGAACCGACCCCGCAGCGGGGCAACGCGCCCGCGTACACCCGGCCGCAGACCCCGGTCTCGCAGCCGTCCGCCTCGGCCGCGCTGCCCTCGCCGACGGCCTCCGCCCCGACGCCCGCTCCCTCGCGGTCCGAGGACTGCACGCCGAAGCAGAAGCAGCTCGGCGACTGCGGGAACGCGGCGGCGAGCGCGGGCGCGGGCGGCGGCGCCGGCGGCGTCCCGGTCGGTGCGGTGCTCGGCTGGTCGGCCCTGGCCGTCCTGCTGCTGGCCGTTCCCCTGGTGCCGCTGCTGTGGCGGGGCCGGGTACGGGGGCGGCGGCTGCGCTCCGGGGATCCGCTGGAAGCGTGGCGGGAGCTCGGGGACGCGGCGTGGGACGTCGGGATCGCCCCCGACGAGGCGCTCTCGCCGCGGGCCGCGGCGGCCCGGATCGTGGCGGACGGACGGCTGGAGGCGGATGCCGCGGAGGCCGTGCGGAGGGTCGCGGGTGCGGTGGAGCGGGAGCTGTACGCGCGTCCGGACGCGGTGGTGGGGGCCACCGAGTCCGGGGACGTCCTGGCGGTCCGCCGGGCCCTGCTGGCCGCGCTCTCCCGGCCCGCCCGGCTACGGGCCCTGCTGGCCCCCCGCTCGGCGGTCCGCGTCCTCTGGGCCGCCTCGGCCCACTGGTCCACCCTGACCCAACGCACCACCGCCCTCACCCACCGCCTCCGCCCCCGCCGCCCCTGAGGTCTCCCCCGGGGACGCCTCCGGCGAGGGCCCTCAAACGCCGGGCAGGCTGGATTCGGCCGACCTCGGCGGGGATTCCGCGCGCCGGGCGGGCTGGATGTGGCCGACCTCGGCGGGAGTTCTGCGCGCCGGGCGGGCGGAAGGTGGCCGACGGCGGCCGGGATCAGCCCGTCCGGCGATTGAGGACGGCCCGGGGGCAGGGGAAACGGCGAACGCCGGTGGGTCCGGCTCGATCCCCCCGAGCCGGAACGCACCGGCGTTCCCCTCCGACTGCCGAGCCCCCCGCCCCGCACTCGGCGACGGGCATCCCGACCCGCTCCGCGGCCCCGTGTCCGCGGTGCGGGCCGAGGCCCGTCCGTCGCCCCCATTCTGCGGTCACCGCAGGTGGGGGCCCATCCGTGCGCGTACTCATTTCCACGCCTAGGTACGGATACTCAGTTCTATGCGACCACCCGGCACGGCGGACACCGCCGACCGGGTCACCGGCTCCCGCTGACCCGCCCCCGCAGCAGCAACGACAGCGCCGAGTGCACGTCGTCGATCGACCGCTCGCTCTGGAAGGACTGCCAGTCCAGCGCGGCCACCAGCACCATCCCGACGAGCGCCGCCGCCGTCAGCGGCACGTCGATCTCGGCGCTCAGCTCCCCCCGCTCGACCCCTTCCCGCAGCACCGTCTCGACCACGGCCACCGCCTCCCGGCGGACCACCATGAGGGTGGACTGCCAGGCGCGGTTGGTCCGCCAGAGTTCGGCGACGTACAGCTGGGTGAAGGCCGGGTAGCGGTCGATGAAGACGAGACCGGCCCTGATCATCTGGTCGAGCGCCTCGACCCGGGTGCCGCCGCGCGCCTCGGTCTCCTCGGCGGCGGTCCGCAGGGAGACCGTCAGCAGCCCCACCCCGTGCCGGAGCAGCTCCTCGAAGAGGTCGGTCTTGCTCGCGAAGTTGTAGTAGACGGTGCCCTTCGCGACCCCGGCCCGCTCGGCGATCTCGTCGACCGTGGTCGCGGAGAAGCCCTGTTCGGCGATGAGCGTGACGGCCGCTTCGTAGAGCTTCTGCCGCGTGGCCTGGCGTCGACCGGTGCCGGTACCGGTGCTGCTGCTGTCCATGGCGCTGATTCTCACAGGTATCCGGATCCCTAAAGGCTCAGGTCGGGGTGGAGCCGGTCCATCGTCCACACCTGCTTGCCGCGGGCGGCGAGCGCGGTGAGGGCGAGGGCTCCCGCGGTGAAGGCGGCCAGGACGGCGAATCCCGTCCACACCGGAGCGAGGTCACCGCCGGTGATCAGGCGGCGCAGGCCCTCGACGACGTAGGACATCGGCAGGTAGGGGTGGATCGCGCCGAAGAAGCCGGGGCTGGTCTGGACGGGGTAGGTGCCGCCCGCCGAGGTCAGCTGGAGCATCAGTACGACGAGGACGAGGATCCGCCCGGCCGCCCCGAACTTGGCGTTCAGCCACTGCACGATCGCCGCGAAGCAGCCGGTCACCACGGCGAGGAAGCCGAGGGTGAGGGCCGGTCGGGCCATCTCCAGGCCGAGGCCCCAGTGCAGTACGGACATCAGCGCGCCCACCTGCAGGACAGCGATCCCGGCCACCGGCAGCCAGCCCGCGAAGGCGATCCGCCAGGGCGAGGCGCCCGCGGCCAGGGCGCGCTTGTTGAGCGGGGCGATCAGCATGTAGGCGACCATCGCGCCGACCCAGAGGGAGAGCGGGATGAAGTACGGGGCGAAGCCGGTGCCGTAGTTGGGCGCCTTGTGCAGGGACTGGTTGGCGAGCTTGACCGGGTCGGCCATGACCTCGGTGCGCGCGTCGCGCTGCGGCTGGTCGTAGTCGGGGATCTTGCCCGCCCCGTCGCTGAGGCCGGTGGCGAGGTCGCCCGAGCCGTCGACGAGCTTGAACATGCCGCCGTCGAGGCTGTGCGCGCCGTCGCCGAGCTTGCCGACGCCGCTCTCCAGGCCGGAGGAGCCGGTGGCGGCGGTGCCGAGACCGGTGTGCAGCTGGGCCGTGCCGGTGGCGACCTTGTGGGCCCCGGTGTTGAGGGCGTCGACCTTGGCGACGGCCGCGTCGAGGTCGGAGGAGAGCGCCGGGGCCTTCGCGGCCAGGTCGCGGGCCTGCTTCTCCAGGGTGGTCAGCTGGCCCTTGAGCTTCCCGAGGTCGCCGTTCGCGTCCTTGACCAGGGTGTTGACGTCGGAGCTCAGCTCGGCGGCCTCGGCCGCGTCGTCCTTGAGCTTCTTGAGCTGCGGGCAGGAGGCGGGCTGCGGACCGGTCGCCTTGGTGCACACGTCGGTGTAGACCGAGGCCGCGCCGGTGGAGACCCGCTGGCTGACGCGGGCGGCGTCCGGCGCCTTCTTGGCGAAGGTGTCCAGGTGGTTGTTGACCGTGTGCGCGGTGTCGGCGACCAGTTCGGCGGTGTCCGAGAGCTGCTTGGGGTCCTTGATCAGCGGGCGCGCCTTGTCGGCGGCGCCGTGGACCTTGTCGGCCAGGGCCTGGGTGCCGGAGGCGATGTCCTTCGTACCGGTCTCCAGCTGGCCGGCGGCGGTGTTCAGCTTCTTGAGGCCGCCCGCCAGCTCGCCGGTCTTCTCCTTGGCGGTGTCGAGACCGTTGGCGAGGTCCTCGGCGCCCTGCTTGGCCTTGCCCGCGCCGTCCTTGAGCTTGGCGGCGCCGTCGGCGGCCTGGGCCGTCTTGTCGTGCAGGTCGGAGAAGGAGACGAAGATCTTGTCGAGGAACCCGCGGGAGGCGTTGGTGGACGCGGCGGAGCGGACCTCCGCGAAGACGGTGCGCGAGATCGACCCGACGATGTAGTTGTTCGCGTCGTTGGTGCGGACCTGGAGGGCGCTGGTGGTGGGGTCCTCGCCGGAGCTGGAGGCGATCTTCTGGCTGAAGTCGGCGGGCATGGTGAGGGAGAGGTAGTACTTCCCCTTCTCCAGGCCCTTCGCCGCCTCGTCGGAGTCGACCTCGTGCCACTGGAAGGTCTTGCTCTCGCGCAGCTTCTTGGTGATCTCGGAGCCCGCGTCGATGTGCTTGCCCGCGGCGTCGGCGCCCTTGTCGGCGTTGACGAGCGCGACCGGGATCTTGTCGAGGCGGCTGTACGGGTCCCAGAACGAGCAGAGGTACAGGGCGCCGTAGAGCAGCGGGAGCAGGAGCAGGGCCACGAGCGCGGCGGCGGGCAGCTTCCCCCGGCCGAACCGCTTCAGCTCAAGCGCGGCGAGCTTCGGCGAGCGCATCGTCCGTCCCCTTCGTGTCGTCGGTCTTCGTGTCGTCGGTCTTCGTGTCGTCGGTCTTCGCTTCGGCGGCCTGCGTGCCGTCGGCCTGCGTGCCGTCGGCCTGCGTGCCGTCGGGCTGCGTGCCGTCGGGCTGCGCTTCGGCGGGCTGCGCTTCGGCGGCATCCGCCGCGGGGGCCTCCGCCGCGGGGCTCTCCGCCGCGGCGTTCTTCGTGCCCGTGCGCAGGACCACCGCGTCGGCGGGGGCCTCGCTGCACACCGCGATGACCGTGGTGCCGGAGTCGGCGATGTGCCGCAGCAGCTTCCAGGCCTCGGCGCGCTCGGCGGCGGAGAGCTTGAGGTCGGTGTCGTCGACGGCCAGCAGCCGGGGGCCGCCGAGCAGGGCGACGGCCACCGAGAGGCGCAGCGCCTCCAGCCGCTCCAGGTCGCGGACCGAGGTGCGCGGGCCCTTGGGCAGGGTGTCCAGGCGCAGCCCGACGGCGGCCAGCGCGGCGTCGATCCGCGCCCCGGTGCCCGCGGCGCGCTCGGCGCGGGAGCGCAGCAGGGCGCGGACCGGGCCGTCGTAGCGGCGCTGGAGCAGCGCGCCCTCGCGCAGCTGCTCGGCCACGGTGAGCGCGGGGTCGAGGTCGGTGACGCCGGGTACCGGGCCGAGGGCGGTGATGCGGCGGACCGCCGCCATCTTCTTCGGCAGCCGGTGGCGGGCGATCTCGGCGGATCCCTCGGTGGGCTTCATCCGGCCGGTCAGCGCGAGGAGCAGGCAGGTCCGGCCGCTGCCGGAGGGCCCCTCGACGGCGATCAGCGAGCCGGCCGGGGCGTTCAGCGACACGCCTCGGAAGACCCAGCCGCGCGGGCCCTTGAGTCCGAAGTCCTGGGCCGTGACGGCCGCTCCGTGCGGGGTGTCCACACCCTCCCCCTTTTTTTGAACTGACTGGTCAGTTCAAAAACTAGCAGCATCGATCCATCCGCCGCACATCCGGGGGGTGTTATGCGCCAGTTGATGGGAAAGCTGCTGGTCAGAGCGATTGTCAGTGGGTGCCCTCACGATGGGGAGCAGAAGCACGCACCACGCAACGACAGGAGGTTCGTCATGGCCACACCGTCCCCGTCCCCTGTCCACCCCGTCCTGCGCACATCGACCGCCCCTCCAGCCGCCGCCGAGCTGCTCGACAAGGCCCGGCGCGGACTCGCGGAGGCGGCCCTGCTGCCCGCGGCCAACGAGCGCTACGCCACCGCCCACCTCGCCGCCCTGCGCGCCGCCGCGGCCGTCCTGGCCGCGCGCGGGCGGCCCGAGCCCGTGCACCCGCGCCGTCGACCCCGGATACGCAGCGCCTGGGAGGTGCTCCCCCAGGTCGCCCCGGAACTGACCGAGTGGAGCGCCCTCTTCGCCTCGGGCGCCGCCCGCCGGGCCCGGGCCGAGGCGGGCATAGCGGATGCCGCGAGCAACCGCGACGCGGACGACCTGGTGCGCGCCACGGCGATGTTCCTGCGCCTGGTGGACCGGATGCTGGGACTGCAACCGCTGCTCCCGACGCCCCGGCCGGACCGCCCCGAGCTGGGATGACCCGGCCGACCGACGAGGGCAACGCGCGGCGAAGGCAATAGGGTGGGTCACTGACCGCTCACCCTTTCCGCGCCGAGGAGCCATCAGCCGTGTCGGACACTTCCCGCCCCCGCGCCTCCCTTCGCACCGCCGTGGTGTGGGAGGTCCTCAAGGACGCCCTGGAGCGTCGGGTCAAGGCGACCGGGCGGGACGTGCTGGACGTGCTGGACACCGGCGGCGGCACCGGCAAGTTCGCCGTCCCGGTGGCCCGGCTCGGCCACCGCGTGACCGTGGTCGACCCCAGCCCCAACGCCCTGTTCGGGCTGGAGCGCCGGGTCGGCGAGGCCGGGGTCGCCGAGCTGGTGCGCGGGGTCCAGGGCGACGCCCAGGGCCTGCTCGACGTGGTCGACCGCGAGGCCTACGACGTGGTGCTGTGCCACGGCGTGCTGGAGTACGTCGACGACCCGGCCGAGGGCGTGGCCAACGCGGTCGCCGCGCTGCGCCCCGGCGGCGTCCTCAGCCTGCTCGGCGCCGGCGTGGGCGGGGCCGTCCTGGCCCGCGCGCTGGCGGGGCACTTCACCGAGGCCCGCACGGCCCTGACCGACCCGGCGGGCCGCTGGGGCGCCGGGGACCCGGTGCCGCGCCGTTTCAGCGCCGAGCAGCTCACCGAGCTGGTCGGTGGAGCCGGCCTCGAAGTCGGCTCCGTGCACGGGGTGCGGATCTTCGCCGACCTCGTCCCCGGAGTCCTCGTGGACACCGAGCCGGGAGCCGTCGAGGCACTGCTGCGCCTGGAGGAAGCGGCGGCCGAGCTGCCCGCCTTCCACGCGGTCGCCACGCAGCTGCACGTCCTGGGCGAGAAGCGGGCCTGATCTGCGGCGCTGCCGGATGCGGAGTAGTACCCAGAACACCCCGTTCAGCCGGTCGGCCCCGTATGATCGGGGGACACCGGCGGGCATGGTGGACGGGCCGTTGGGGAATAAGCGCCTCAACGACCGGCCTTACGACGGTACGGTTTGGCGAAATGGCGTAGAGGGGCGGGTTTCACGGGGGCGATTCCCTGCCTATCCTGGAGGGGACCCCCGGTCGCTACCCCGCGCGACCGACGGATGAGGAGGACTCACGTGCCGCTCTCGGAGCACGAGCAGCGAATGCTCGAGCAGATGGAGCGAGCGCTGTACGCCGAAGATCCCAAGTTCGCGACAGCGCTTGAGGGAAGCGGGCTGCGTACGTACACCCGGCGACGGGTCTACCAGGCGGTCGCAGGCTTTCTGGTGGGTATCGCGCTCCTCATGACCGGAATGGTCGCGCAGAATCTGATCTGGGTCAGTGTGGTGGGATTCCTCGTCATGCTGGGCTGCGCGGTTCTCGCGGTCACCGGATGGCGCAAAGCACCCAAACCTGGCGAGCAGCCCGTGACCGGCAGTGCCGGTGACCGCGGCCACGGCCAGAACCGGCAGCGCCGGACCATGATGAACCGGATCGAGCAGCGCTGGCAGCGCCGCCGCGACGAGCAGGGCCAGCAGGACCGGTAGGTCCCGCGAGAGCTGGAGTGAGGGGACGTGCGCCGGCCGGCGCACGTC
>NZ_JBHWLC010000045.1:0-60238 GCF_042730635.1 Streptomyces sp. NPDC059917 | reverse complement strand
CCCGGGGGGGCCCCCCCCCCCGCCCCGTGCGGGCCCTCGCGCCCGGTTGGGCCCCGGGTTTTGGGTTTGGGGGCGGGGGGCGCCGGCCGGCGCACGTCCCCTCACTCGTCTGCGGGTTTCCCCGCCCGACCGGGCGGCGTGCTGCATGATGACCGGGTGAGTGTCCTCCCCCTGGTCTTCACCAGCGGCTGGGCCAGCGGGATCAACGCCTACGCCGTGGTCCTGCTGCTCGGCATCTTCGGCGCGACCGGGCTCACCGACGAGGTGCCCGCATCGCTCCAGCGCACCGACGTCCTCGTGATCGCGGGGATCCTGTTCCTCTGCGAGGCCGTCGCCGACAAGATCCCGTACGTGGACTCGCTCTGGGACACCGTGCACACCGTCGTCCGGCCCGTGTCCGGAGCGGTCGTCGGGGCGCTGCTCGCCGGGCAGAGCGGTTCGCTCTCCGACATCGCCGCCGGGGCCGTCGGCGGTTCCACGGCGCTGGCCAGCCATTTCGTCAAGGCCGGCACGCGCATGGCGATCAACACCTCGCCCGAGCCCTTCACCAACATCGCGATGAGCACCGCCGAGGACCTCGGGGTCGGCGGGATCGTCACCTTCGCCATGTTCAATCCGCAGGCCGCCGCCGTCATCGCGGGAGTGCTGCTGCTGATCGGTCTCGTGCTGCTGCTCTACCTGTGGTCCCGGATCCGCCGCTTCCTGCGCCGCCGGGCCCAGCGCCGCGAGGAGAAACGGCTGGCGCAGGCCTCGCCGACGAGGCCGCCGGGGTGACTCGGTAGGGTCGGGCACATGGCACGAATTGCGGTGATCGGCGCCGGGATAGGCGCGATGGCGACGGCCGCCCGGCTGGCCGTGGCAGGCCACCGGGTGACGGTGTACGAGCGCTCGGCGACCTACGGCGGGGCGCTGGGGCGCTTCGAGCGCGCCGGTTTCTCCTTCGACACCGGACCGGGGCTGCTGCACCTGCCGGCCGTCTACCGCGACCTCTTCGTCAAGACGGGCAAGCGCCCGCTGGAGGAGTGCGTCGAGCTGACCCAGGTGGATCCGGCCGCCCGCCACCTGCTGGCCGACGGGACCGCGCTCACCCTGCCGGGCGCCTCGCGCGGCGGCGTCGCCGCCGTCCTCGACGCGACCTTCGGCGCGGGCTCCGGGGACCGCTGGAGCGGGGTCCTCGGCCGGGCCCGCGACGCCTGGGACGCCACCCGCAGGCCGCTGCTGGAAGAGCCCTTGTGGCCCGACTGGCAGGTGCTGGGCCGCGACCCCTACCCGGCGCTGCGCGGCAGCGGGCTGCTGCGCCGCCGCCCGCCGACCCTGGCCGAGATGGCCGGGCGGGAGCTGGGCGGGCCGCTGGCGGCCCTGCTGGAGGCCATGGTCCTCGGGCACGGGATCGACCCGCGCACCGCCCCCGCCGCCGCCGTGGCGCTCCCGTACATGGAGCAGACCTTCGGCAGCTGGTACGTCCGCGGCGGCCTGCGCGAGCTGGCCACCGCCGTGTACGAGCGCTGCCGCGAGCGGAAGGTCGACTTCTGCTTCGACGCCCCCGTACGGGAGGTGCTGGAGCAGGACGGCCGGGCGGCCGGGGTGCTGCTGGCCGACGGGACCCGGGTCCCGGCCGACACCGTGGTCTGCGCGGTCGACCCGCGCCGGCTCCTCGCCCCGCTGCTGCCGGGCGCCCTGCCCTGGCCCGCGGACGCCGTGCCCCCGCGCACCGGGGCCCTCAGCCGGAGCACCCTCTTCCTCGCGCTGCGCGGGCCCCGGCCCGCCGACGCCGCCCAC
This sequence comes from Streptomyces sp. NPDC059917, assembly GCF_042730635.1. NCBI lineage: Bacteria > Bacillati > Actinomycetota > Actinomycetes > Kitasatosporales > Streptomycetaceae > Streptomyces > Streptomyces sp. NPDC059917. The sequence goes on along the minus strand of NZ_JBHWLC010000045.1, from coordinate 58,459 downwards.
CGCACGGTGGTGCACTCCCCGGGGGCCCGGCCCGTCACGGTGCTGCGCCCCGACGACCCGGCCACCCGACCCGACGCGGACCACGAGGCGGTCACCGTGAGCGTCGCCTGCTCCACCGCCGGGGTCGCGGAGGGGGAACTGCTGGCCGCCGCCGAGCGGGCGCTGCCCGGGCTGCGGGACCGGCTGCTGTGGCAGGAGGCCCGTACTCCGGCGGACATCGCCCGGGACACGGGCGCGGTGGACGGCGCGGTGCCGCCGCCCGCCCTCGCGGGCGCGGCCGGCCGGATGCTCTACCCCGCGAACGCCACCGCCCTGCCGGGCCTGTACCTGGCGGGCGGCTGGGCCCACCCCGGCGGCGGACTGGCGCACGCCGGGATGACGGGGGCCCTGGTGGCGGGCCTGATCGTGGAGGGCGCCGACTTCCGCGGCTCCCGCTAGGTCGTCGCGTACCGCCGGTACCGCGTCAGTGGCGGTACGGCTCGTAGCCGCCCGCGCCCTGCTGCGGGTACGGGTAGGGGTAGGGCTGCTGCGGGTCCGCCGGGTCGCCCTGTTGCGGTTGCTGCTGGGGGTCCGGCTCCGTGTAGCGCTGCTGCGGCACCCACACGCCGCCGGGCGGGGTGTCCATGGAGTACTGCTGCTGCGCCGCCTGGTTCTGGGCCGCGTACGGATCGACGTACGGCGCGTACTCCCCGTACCCCGCGGGCTGGGCGCTCCCGCCCGTGCCGATGTACGGGTCGGAGTAGGCCGCGTACACCTGCTGCTCCCCCGCCGCCGGATAGCCGTTGGGGTAGCCGTACCCGTCGCCCTGGGACTGCGGCTGGGGCTGCGGCTGCGACTGCGGGAACTGGGGGTCGTAGTAGGCCGCGTACTGGTGCGCGTCCTGCTCCGGCGTCGCGAAGGGGGAGGCGAAGGCCTGGGTCGGCTGGGCCTCCCCGGCGCCGTACGTCCCCACCTCGTCCGCGACCGGACCCGCGGCAGCCGGGTCCGGGGCGTCGCCCGCGCCCCGCGCCCCGTACTCCAGGGAGCTCACCCGCAGCGCCGGCTCGCCGTCCGCGCCGCCCGCCCCGCGCCGCCGCTTGCTGGCGGTCCGGACGGGCGCCCCGCCCCGGCGCAGTGCCCAGCCGGCCACGAAGCCCTTGCGGAAGGAGAGCGTCACCAGGGTCTGACCGGCCGCGAAGGCGGCCGCGCCGGCCGCGATGACCAGCACCGACGGCAGCACGACGCCGACGACCACGCCGACGAAGCCGGTGAAGGCGAGCAGCCTCCAGCGCAACCTGGCCTTGTACTGGAGCAGTACCTCAGCAAGCAGCCACAGCGCGACGAAGCCGAACGCGATGTAGAGGACCGTCATTCCCATGCATGGCCCCTCTCGGGTAGGCCGCCCACGGGTACGGCCGTTCAGGCCCGCTGATGCAGGCCCAGGTTCTCGTAGATCTCCAGCGTCGCCGTGGAGTTGTGCGTGATGAAGTGCAGTCCCGGTACACCCTCGGACAGCAGCCGCGCGCAGAACTCCGTGGCGAACTCGATGCCCATGGAGCGTACAGCGGCGCGATCGTCCTTGACGGCGAGCATGCGCTCTTTCAACTCCGCGGGGAAGACCGCGTTGCTCAGTTCCGGCAGCCGGTCCAAGGTCTTCACATTCACAACAGGCATGACTTCAGGGATGATCGGGGTCTCGCAACCCGCCTTCTCGACCCGGTCGCGCAGCCGCAGGTAGTTCTCCGGATCGAAGAACATCTGTGTGATCGCATAGTCGGCACCCGCGCGGCACTTGTCCACGAAGTGCCGGATGTCCGTGTCCCAGTCGGGGGAACGCGGGTGCATCTCGGGGAAGGCCGCGACGCCGACGCAGAAGTCGCCGGACTCCTTGATCAGTCGGACCAGGTCCGCGGCGTAGAGCACGCCCTCGGGGTGCTCGATCCACTCGCCCAGCGGGTCGCCGGGCGGGTCGCCGCGCAGCGCGAGCATGTTGCGGATCCCGGCGTCGGCGTACTGCCCCAGGACGTTGCGCAGCTCGGCGACCGAGTGGTCGACGGCCGTGAGGTGCGCGACCGGGGTGAGGGTGGTGTCGGCGGCGATCCGCTCGGTCGCCTTGACCGTGCCGCCGCGGGTGGACCCGCCGGCCCCGTAGGTCACGGAGACGAAGCTCGGCGCGACGGCCTCGATCCGGCGCAGGGCGTTCCAGAGGCTGTGCTCACCCCGCTCGGTCCTGGGCGCGTAGAACTCGAAGGAGTACGACGGGCTCCCGGACGCGAGGATGTCGCGGACGGTGCGAGCGCGGTCCGGGCGGGTGGAAGCGGTACCTAGGGCCATACGCGCAGGTTAGACGCGGTCTTGCGGCGACCGAAGCGGCGTCCACCGATTGGACATGTTTTTGGACAGATGTCCGGCGAAATATCGGCGCCGCGTCGGCGAGTACGTCAGCTCAGGCGGGCGCGGACCCGCTGGGCGAGGGCCGCGGCGGCCGCGCCCGGGTCGTCGGCCTCGGTGATCGCGCGGACGACCACGACGCGGTCGGCGCCCGCGTCCAGCACCTCGTCGAGGTTGGTGGCGTCGATCCCGCCGATGGCGAACCAGGGGCGGTCCTGGGCGAGGGAGGCGGCGTGGCGGACCAGGTCGAGCCCCGGCGCGAAACGGCCGGGCTTGGTCGGGGTGGGCCAGCAGGGACCGGTGCAGAAGTAGTCGACCCCGGGCTCCGCGACGGCCGCGTCCACCTCGGACTCGGCGTGGCAGGAGCGGCCGATCAGCACGCCGGCGCCGAGGATCGCGCGGGCGGCGGGGACGGGGATGTCCCCCTGCCCCAGGTGCAGGACGTCGGAGCCGATGGCGTGGGCCACATCCGCGCGGTCGTTGACGGCGAGGAGCTTGCCGTGCCGCCGGGCGGCCTCGGCGAAGACCTGGAGGTGCTCCAGCTCCTCGCCCGCTTCCATGCCCTTGTCGCGCAGCTGGACGATGTCGACCCCGCCCGCGAGGACGGCGTCGAGGAACTCGGGGAGATCGCCCTGCCGCTTGCGGGCGTCCGTGCACAGGTAGAGCCGGGCATCGGACAGCTGCTGCATGGGAAAAACCCCCGTGGTGGTCGTGGCGTACGAGCCGTGGGCGGGCCCGCACGCCACGTGGAGCGGATCAGGTCAGAGGGCGAGCGCCTGAGCGCGGCGCTTCACCTCCGTGCCCCGATTCTCACTCAGGGCCTGCACGGGGGTGCCGGGCAGGGTGGGGTCGGCGGTGAACAGCCACTCCAGGATCTCGTCCTCGGAGAAGCGGTCGTCGCGCAGCACGGTCAGCAGGCCGACGAGGCCCTTGACGACCTTGTCGCCGTCGATGAAGGCGGCCGGCACCTGGAGGGAACGGTTCTCGCCGCGGCGCACCGCGATGAGCTGGCCTTCCTTCACCATCTGTCGGACTTTGGTCACCTCGACGCCCAGCATCTCCGCGATGTCGGGGAGGTAGAGCCAGGCGGGGACGAGGGTTTCGATCTTTGCGTCAATCTCGGTCACGAGGACAAGCCTGCCATCCGGGGCTGACAGCCGGTAGTCGGGCGGGCCGGGCGGGGGCCCGCCCGGCCCCCCGGCGCGCTACAGCACCGCGGATTTGAGCGCGACGGTCGGGTCCGCCACCTTGTCCGGATCCACCAGTGCCCCGGACTCGATCAGCTTGCGGCCCTGCGCGAGGTCGCGCGGGCGGCCCACGGCGAGCACCGCCACCAGCGCCCCGGCCCGCAGCCAGCACACCGACCAGGTGGCGTCGGCCGGGTCCCCGCGCCACAGCGGGGCGTCGGCCCCGGCGTGGTGCCCGGCGTACTGGACGAAGCGGCCGAACTGCTCGGACCAGAAGTACGGGACGGGGTCGTAGACGGCGGCGGGCTCCCCCGCGAGCGCGGCCAGGACGTTGGCGGCGACCGTGCGCGGGCCCTGCAGCGCGTTGTCCCAGTGGTGGACGAGGAGTCGGGCCCCGTAGCGCGCGGACGGGAAGGAGGCGCAGTCCCCGACGGCGTACACGTCGGGGAGGGAGGTGCGCAGGTGGGCGTCGGCGGTGATCGAGCCGTCGCTCCCGCGTTCCACCCCGGTGCCCGCCAGCCAGCCGGTGGCGGGGCGGGCGCCGATGCCGACGACCACGGCGGCGGCGGGCAGCTCGCGGCCGTCGGCGAGGAGCACCCGGCCGGGGGCGCCGGCCTCGCCCGCTTCGATGCCGGCGACCTTGGCCCCGGTGATCAGGCGGGCCCCGGCCTGGGCGTACCAGTCGGCCATGGGGGCGGCTACCTCGGCGGGCAGGGCTCCGGCGAGGACCCGGTCGGCGGCCTCGACCACGGTGACGGCGCAGCCCGCCCCGCGGGCGGCCGTCGCGAACTCGGCGCCGATCCACCCGGCGCCGACCACCACGGCCTCGGGCGCCCCGGCCAGCACCGGCCGCAGCCTTTCGGCGTCGTCGAGGGTGCGCAGCAGGTGGACGCCGGGGACCCCCTCGGTGCCGGGCAGGGTGAGCGGCTCGGCGCCCGTGGCCAGGACCAGGACGCCGTAGGGGACGGCGCCCGCCGTGGTGTCGAGCGCGTGGTCGCCGGCGCGCAGGGCGGTGACCTCGACGCCGAGCCGCAGGTCGATGTCGAGGCCCTCGAAGTCCACGTCGAAGGCGGCGCCCTCGGCCTTGCCGAGGAGGACGGCCTTGGAGAGCGGGGGCCGGTCGTAGGGCTGGTGGGGTTCGGCGCCCAGCAGGGTCACCGGACCGGTGAAGCCCTGTTCCCGCAGGGCGACCGCGGTCTGCACCCCGGCCATCCCGGCGCCGACGATCACCACGGCGGGTGGGACCGCGGCGTCCGGGGCCGGGGCCGTCCGCTCCGGCGTCTGCTCGGTCTGCTCGTGCGTCTGCTCGTTCACGGCGCCCAGCCTAATCATCTGACGATCCGTCAGGAATAGGGAGGCAGCCTTACCGGGCCCCCTCGACGGGGTTAGTCTGGCCACCGTACCTATCGCGGGAGCCCGGCGGACCGGGCTGAGAGGGAGGCTGGACGGCCTCCGACCGTACGAACCTGATCCGGGTCATGCCGGCGAAGGGAGGGGCTGGACGCCCATGCATTCTTACGGAAATTCCGGCGGAGATTCCGGCCGGGGATGTGATGTCCTCGTCATCGGAGGCGGCATCATCGGCCTGGTCACCGCCTGGCGGGCGGCGCAGCGCGGACTGCGCACCGCCCTGGCCGATCCGGCGCCCGGCGGCGGCGCCGCCCAGGTCGCGGCCGGCATGCTCGCCGCCGTCACCGAGCTGCACTACGGCGAGGAGACCCTGCTCGGCCTGAACCTCGCCTCCGCCGAGCGCTACCCGACCTTCGCCGCGGAGCTCGCCGACGCGAGCGGCGGCCTGGACATCGGCTACCGCGCCTGCGGCACCCTCGCCGTCGCCCTCGACGCCGACGACCGGGTCCACCTGCGCGAGCTGCACGCCCTCCAGCGCCGCTGCGGCCTGGACGCGCAGTGGCTGACCGGCCGCGAGTGCCGCCGCCTGGAGCCGATGCTGGCGCCGGGCGTGCGCGGCGGGCTGCGCGTGGACGGCGACCACCAGGTCGACCCCCGGCGGCTCGCGGCCGCCCTGCTGGCCGCCTGCGAGCGGGCCGGCGTGCGCGTCCACCGGGCGGCCGCCACCCGGCTCACCGTCACCGCCGACCGGGCCGCCGGAGCGCTGCTCGACGACGGCACCGCGTTGGCCGCCGACCAGGTGGTGCTGGCCGCGGGCAGCCTCAGCGGCAGGCTGGCCGGCGTACCGCCGCGGGCGCTGCCCCCCGTACGACCGGTCAAGGGGCAGGTGCTGCGGCTCACCGTGCCGCCCGCCTACGCGCCCTTCCTGTCCCGGACCGTCCGGGCCGTGGTCCGCGGCAGCCACGTCTACCTGGTCCCGCGCGAGAACGGCGAGCTCGTCATCGGCGCCACCAGCGAGGAGCTGGGCTGGGACACCACCGTCACCGCGGGCGGGGTGTACGAGCTGCTGCGCGACGCCCACGAGCTGGTGCCCGGGATCACCGAGCTGCCGCTCACCGAGACCCGCGCGGGCCTGCGCCCCGGCTCCCCCGACAACGCCCCGCTGCTCGGCCCCACCGAACTGCCGGGGCTGCACCTGGCCACCGGGCACTACCGCAACGGCGTACTGCTCACCCCCGTCACCGGCGACGTGCTGGCCGACGTACTGACCACCGGCGAGCTGCCCGAGGTGGCCCGCCCCTTCAGCCCGCGCCGTTTCTCCGCCGTACGCGAGGAGTCCCCCGCATGACCGTCTCCGTCAACGGCGAGCCCCGCCAGTTCCCCGCGGGCACCACCCTCGACGCGGTCGTCGCCACCCTGACCGCCGCGCCCAAGGGGGTCGCCGCCGCACTCAACGAGACCGTGGTCCCGCGCGGCCAGTGGCCCGCCACCACGGTGGGCCACGGCGACCGCGTCGAGGTCCTCACCGCGGTCCAGGGAGGCTGAACCATGTCCCTCGACACCGCCACCGCCACCACGACCGACGACCCCTTCGTCCTGGGCGGCCGGACCTTCTCGTCCCGCCTGATCATGGGTACGGGCGGCGCGCCCAGCCTCGACGTCCTGGAACGGTCCCTGATCGCCTCCGGCACCGAGCTGACCACCGTCGCGATGCGGCGCCTGGACCCCACCGTCCAAGGATCCGTGCTGTCCGTGCTGAACCGGCTCGGCATCGCCGTCCTGCCCAACACCGCGGGCTGCTTCACCGCGGGCGAGGCCGTGCTGACCGCGCGCCTCGCGCGCGAGGCGCTCGGCACGGACTGGATCAAGCTGGAGGTCGTCGCCGACGAGCGGACCCTGCTGCCCGACGGCGTCGAACTGCTCGACGCCGCCGAGACCCTGGTCGACGAGGGCTTCACGGTCCTGCCGTACACGAACGACGACCCGGTGCTCGCCCGCAAGCTGGAGGACGTGGGCTGCGCGGCGATCATGCCGCTCGGGTCGCCGATCGGGTCGGGGCTGGGCATCCGCAACCCGCACAACTTCGAGCTGATCGTCGAGCGGGCCGGGGTGCCGGTGGTCCTGGACGCCGGGGCCGGGACCGCGTCCGACGCGGCCCTGGCGATGGAGCTGGGCTGCGCCGCGGTGATGCTGGCCTCCGCGGTGACCCGGGCGCAGGTGCCGGTGCTGATGGCGGCGGCCATGCGGGACGCCGTGACGGCGGGTCGCCTCGCCCATCGTGCCGGTCGCATCCCCCGTCGCCACTTCGCCGCCGCCTCCTCCCCCGTCGAGGGCCGCGCCGCCCTCGACCCGGAACGCCCGGCCTTCTGACCCACCCCGCGCCCTCAATCGCCGGGCGGGCTGAAACGGCCACCTCCCGCGGGCCGACTCGGCCCGGCCCAACCCGGCCCGCCCGGCGATTGAGGGCCCGCCGGAGGCCACGGCGACCCGCCACGACGCTCCGCTCCCCCCGCCTCCGGCGGAGGGGGTCGCGTCACAGGTGCGCTGCAAGGAGCGGGACCGGCGACGACCGCCGACGGGGCCCTCGTAGAATCGCCGGGTGGATACGACCCTGGACGACCCCCTCGTCGGGCGCGTGCTCGACGGCCGCTACCGCATCGACGCCCGCATCGCGGTCGGCGGGATGGCCACGGTCTACCGGGCCGTCGACACCCGCCTCGACCGCGTGCTCGCGCTCAAGGTGATGCACCCGGCCCTCGCCGCCGACGGCGCCTTCGTCGAGCGGTTCATCCGCGAGGCCAAGTCCGTGGCCCGGCTCGCCCACCCCAACGTGGTCGGCGTCTTCGACCAGGGCACGGACGGCCCGTTCGTCTTCCTCGCCATGGAGTACGTCTCCGGCTGCACCCTGCGCGACGTGCTCCGCGAGCGCGGCGCGCTGCGGCCGCGGGCCGCGCTGGACATCCTGGAGCCGATGCTGGCCGCCCTCGGCGCGGCCCACCGCGCCGCGCTGGTGCACCGGGACGTGAAGCCCGAGAACGTCCTGATCGGCGACGACGGCCGGGTGAAGGTCGCCGACTTCGGCCTGGTCCGCAGCGTCGACTCCGTCACCGACACCACCGGCTCGGTGCTCGGCACGGTCTCCTACCTCGCCCCCGAGCAGATCGAGAACGGGCTCACCAACGCCCGCGTCGACGTCTACGCCTGCGGCGTCGTCCTGTACGAGATGCTCACGGGCACCAAGCCGCACACCGGCGGCACCCCGGCCGAGGTCATCTTCCGCCACCTCAACGAGGACGTGCCGCCCCCGTCGGCCGCCGTCCCCGGGCTGCCGGTGGCGCTGGACGAGCTGGTCGCCACCGCCTGCGCCCGCAACGCCGAGCTGCGCCCCTACGACGCGGTGGCGCTGCTCGCGCTGGTCCGCGAGGCCCGGTCCGCGCTGACCGACGGCGAGCTGGACACCGTACCGCCGCAGGCGCGCGCCGAGGAGCGGACCGCGGCCGAGGACCGGACCGGCGTGATCCCGCGCACCGCGCCGACGGCCGCCCCGGCGGAGCACACCTCCCGGCTGGAGCACCCCGGCCCGCCGCCCGGCACCGGGCGCCCGCGCGCGCTGCGCCGGCCCCGCCCCCGGCGCGGCACGTACCTGATCGTCGCCGGGATCCTGCTGGCCCTGGGCCTGGGCACCGGGGTCTGGTACATAAGCGCGGGTCAGTTCACCCAGGTCCCCCGGCTGCTCGGCAAGACCGAGGACCAGGCCCGCGCCCAGCTGTCGGCGGCGGGCCTCGGGGTGAAGGGGGTCGAGCGCAAATTCAGCGACACCGTCGAGCGCGGCACCGTGATGAACAGCGACCCGGAGAGCGGCAAGCGGATCCGCGGCAACGGCGCGGTGACGCTGGTGATTTCCCGCGGCCCGCAGGTGGTCCTCGTGCCCAACGTCAAGGGCAAGCCGCTCGACGCCGCGAAGGCGGAGCTGACCAAGGCGGGCCTCGCGCCCGGCATCGTGAGCCAGGCCTTCAGCCAGGACCTCCCGCAGGGCGCGGTGATCAGCAGCAGCCCCGAGGGCGGCGCGCAGCTGGCCCCGGACGCGGCGGTGGCGCTGGTGGTCAGCAAGGGCCGCCCGGTCCAGGTGCCCAGCGTGGTCGGCGCGGGCGTCGAACAGGCCCGCGCCGGGCTGGAGGGGCTCGGCCTCAAGGTCGAGGTCGCGCCGGAGCAGGTCAACTCGGCCAGCCCGGCGGGCTCGGTCGCCAATCAGTCGCTGAGCGCGGGCGCCCAGGCGGCCGCGGGCGACACGGTGACGCTGACGGTCTCCAAGGGGCCGCGTCAGGTCCCGGTGCCGAACGTCGTCGGCCAGGACGCGGAGGCCGCGAAGCGGGCGCTGGAGGGCGCGGGCTTCAAGGTGAAGGTGGAACGGCCGTTCCTCTCCTTCAGCAACACCGTCGACACCCAGTCGGTGCCGGCCGGCCAGAGCGCCCCCGAGGGCAGCACGATCACCGTCAAGACCAAGGGGCTGTAGGGATGCGCGGGACGCGAGGGACGCCCTCGCCGGGCGCGGTGCGCAATCCGGTGGGCGGGCACGTGCCCGTCGCGGGCGGCCTGGCCTCGGTCGGGCTGACGTACGCACGGGAGATGGGCGCCGAGGCCGTCCAGGTCTTCGTCGCCAACCCGCGCGGCTGGGCGACCCCGGTGGGCAACCCGGCGCAGGACGAGCTGTTCCGCGAGGGGTGCGCGCAGGACGCGATCCCGGTCTACGTGCACGCCCCGTACCTGATCAACTTCGGCTCGCACACCGAGGCGACGGTGGAGAAGTCGGTGGAGTCCCTGCGCCACTCGCTGCGCAGGGGCCGGGAGATCGGCGCCCGCGGGGTGGTCGTCCACACCGGTTCGGCGACCGGCGGCCGCCCGCGCGAGCTGGCGTACGCGCAGGTCAGGGAGCACATGCTGCCGCTGCTGGACGAGCTGACGCACGACGACGACCCCTTCCTGCTGCTGGAGTCGACGGCCGGGCAGGGCTTCTCGCTGTGCTCGCGGACCTGGGACTTCGGCCCGTACTTCGAGGCGCTCGACGCCCACCCCAAGCTCGGGATCTGCCTGGACACCTGCCACATCTTCGCGGCCGGCCACGACCTGGCGGAACCGGGCGGGACGAAGCAGACGTTGGACCTGCTGGTGGACACGGTGGGCGAGGGCCGCCTGAAGCTGATCCACGCGAACGACTCCAAGGAGGGCGTGGGGGCCCACAAGGACCGGCACGCCAACATCGGCCAGGGGCACATCGGGCGCGACGCCTTCGCCGAGCTGTTCTCGCACCCGGCGATGGACGGCGTACCGCTGGTCATCGAGACGCCGGGCGGCAAGGAGGGGCACGCGGCGGACGTCGCGCTGCTCAAGGAGCTGCGCGAGCTGCACTGACGCGGTCGATCAGGGCTCCGGCCGGGCGGGCGGGGCGCGGTGGCTCAGAGCTCCGGGCCGTCGCCCGGCTCCTCCTGGTAGGAGTAGCGCTGCTCGCGCCAGGGGTCGCCGATGTTGTGGTAGCCGCGCTCTTCCCAGAAACCGCGCCGGTCGGCGGTCATGTACTCGATGCCGCGGACCCACTTGGGGCCCTTCCAGGCGTACAGGTGCGGGACGACCAGCCGCAGCGGGAAGCCGTGTTCGGCGGTCAGGGGTTCACCGCCCTGGTGGGTGGCGAAGAGGGCCCGCTCGGAGGCGAAGTCGGCGAGCCGCAGGTTCGAACTGAAGCCGTACTCGGCCCACACCATCACGTGGGTGGCCGTCGGCGCGGGCGGCGCCAACTCCAGCAGCTCGCGGGTGAGCACACCGCCCCATTCGGCCCCGGCCATGCTGAATTTCGTCACGCAGTGCAGGTCGGCCGTCACGGAGGAGAACGGCAGCGCCGAGAACTCCTCGTGGTTCCAACAGTGCTTGTCCCCGTCGGCGGTGGCGCCGAAGACCCTGAACTCCCAGCGGTCCGGCTTGAACTTGGGCACGGGACCGTAGTGGGTGACCGGCCAGCCCCGCTGCAAGCGCTGCCCCGGAGGAAGCTCCAGCTGCGCTGCTTCCGCAGTTTCGCGGCTTTCCGGGTGACCCATGACTCCATGGTGACAGACTGGCCGGGGTGGTCATGACCAGGTCTGGGCTGATTCGGGCAAGTCAGAGTAACTCCCACTAAGGAGGCACTTACTGGACGCCCCTGGGCGGCGGTGCGAGGATGCGCGCACCTGCCCCGTCACACCACTTGGAAGGAGCCCGCTGCCATGCAGGGCGACCCCGAGGTTCTTGAATTCCTCAACGAGCAGCTGACCGGCGAACTGACCGCGATCAACCAGTACTGGCTGCACTACCGCATCCAGGACAACAAGGGCTGGACCAAGCTCGCCAAGTACACCCGTGCCGAGTCCATCGACGAGATGAAGCACGCAGACAAGATCACCGAGCGCATCCTGATGCTCGACGGTCTGCCGAACTACCAGCGGCTCTTCCACGTCCGGGTCGGCCAGACCCTGACGGAGATGTTCCAGGCGGACCGCCAGGTCGAGGTCGAGGCGATCGACCGCCTCAAGCGCGGCATCGAGGTCATGCGCGGCAAGGGCGACATCACGTCGGCGCGCCTGTTCGAGGAGATCCTGGAGGACGAGGAGCACCACATCGACTACCTCGACACCCAGCTGGAGATCATCGAGCAGATCGGTGAGCCGCTCTACATCGCGCAGCTGCTGGAGCAGCCGGAGAGCTAGCCCGAACGGGTGCGGCGGGCGGACCGGATCCCGTGGACGGAAAAGGGCGCCCCGGAACTCACGCGGCCGGGGCGAGGACCTCGTCGGCGACGGTGAGGATCGGGTCGGCGGCCAGCACGGCGGCGGCGTCGCCCTTCTCCAGCAGCTCGCGGCGGGGGCACGCGCCCCGGCCGAGGATGCCCTGGATGGTCCGTACGCACGAGCCGCAGTCGGTGCCGGCCTTGGTGGCCGAGGCGATCTGGCGGGGCGTGCACGCGCCCGCGTCCGCGTGGGCCTTGACCTGCTTGTCCGTGATGCCGAAGCAAGAGCAGACGTACACGCGGTTCACCTCCCGGAGCGGGCCACCCCCCGTTCGGTGAGGCTTACCTAACCCTACCCAAACTTAGGGTTCCCTAAAAGGCCTGGATACGACGGTGGGGCGCGGATCACATCGATCCGCGCCCCACCCTCATAGGAAGCTACCTACTGATCGCGACGCCTACTGGTCGCGGTACATCTCGGCCACCAGGAACGCCAGGTCCAGCGACTGGCTGCGGTTGAGCCGCGGGTCGCAGGCCGTCTCGTAGCGCTGGTGCAGGTCGTCGACGAAGATCTCGTCGCCGCCGCCGACGCACTCGGTGACGTCGTCACCGGTCAGCTCGACGTGGATGCCGCCCGGGTGCGTGCCGAGCTCCTTGTGCACCTCGAAGAAGCCCTTGACCTCGTCGAGCACGTCGTCGAAACGACGCGTCTTGTGGCCGGAAGCCGCCTCGAAGGTGTTGCCGTGCATCGGGTCGGTGATCCAGGCGACGATCGCGCCCGAAGCGGTGACCTTCTCGACCAGCTCGGGGAGCTTGTCGCGGACCTTGTCGGCGCCCATGCGGACGACGAAGGTCAGTCGGCCCGGGATGCGCTCCGGGTCGAGGCGGTCGATGTAGGTGAGCGCCTCGTCCACGGTGGTCGTGGGACCGAGCTTGATGCCGATCGGGTTGGAGATCTGCGCGCAGAACTCGATGTGCGCGTGGTCCAGCTGGCGGGTGCGCTCGCCGATCCAGACCATGTGGCCCGAGGTGTCGTAGAGCTTGCCGGTGCGCGAGTCGGTGCGGGTCAGCGCACCTTCGTAGTCGAGGAGCAGCGCCTCGTGGGAGGCGTAGAACTCCACGGCCTTGAACTCGGCCGGGTCGGTGCCGCAGGCCTTCATGAAGTTCAGCGCGTTGTCGATCTCCCGCGCGAGCTGCTCGTAGCGCTGCCCGGACGGGGAGGCCTTCACGAAGTCCTGGTTCCAGGCGTGCACCTGGCGCAGGTCCGCGTAACCACCGGTGGTGAAGGCGCGCACGAGGTTCAGGGTCGAGGCGGAGGCGTGGTACATCCGCTTCAGCCGCTCGGGGTCCGGGATCCGGGCCTCTTCGGTGAAGGCGAAGCCGTTGACCGAGTCGCCGCGGTAGGTCGGCAGCGTGACGCCGTCGCGGGTCTCGGTGTCCTTGGAGCGCGGCTTGGAGTACTGGCCCGCGATGCGGCCGATCTTGACCACGGGCACGGAGGCCGCGTAGGTCAGGACGGCGCTCATCTGGAGCAGCGTCTTCAGCTTGGCGCGGATGTGGTCGGCGGAGACCCCGTCGAATGCCTCGGCGCAGTCGCCGCCCTGGAGCAGGAACGCCTCGCCCTTGGCGACGGCTCCCAGTCGGGCGCGCAGCTGGTCGCACTCGCCCGCGAAGACGAGCGGAGGATACGACTCGAGGTCCGCGACGACAGCGCGCAGAGCCTCGGCATCGGGGTACGAAGGCTGCTGCGCCGCGGGAAGGTCTCGCCAGGTCGCCTTGGCGGCGGGGGCTTGGTTTTCAGCGTTCACGGTCACCTCGTACACATTACGTCGTCACACGCACCGTCCAGCCCGGCGATCAGATCGTGAGACGGAGATCTGCCGCGCACGGCGGGGGATGGGCTAGGGTGCCGGACATGTACGCGCACTCGAACCAGAACTGGTGGTGGACCGCTCCGTTGGCGGCCCACTGACTCGCGTACCCACCGAACAGACGCGAAGGCCGCCCCCGGGGGCGGCCTTCGGTGTTTTCCGGGCCGCTCCCTCCACGTATCCCGCTGGAAGGAAGCCCGACCCATGAACCCGAGCCCCGCGAACCCCTTCACCCGGCTGCTCGACGACGCCGCCCCGCCCTTCGCCCTGCTGCGCCGGCGCACCCCCGGCCTGGACCACGACACCGTCGAGGTGCTGACCGGCCCGGTCCACGAGGTGGAGCGCCTCGCCGACCTCCCGCTCGCGGACCTGCCCACGCTCGCCCTGGTGCCGTTCCGGCAGATCCGCGAGCGCGGCTTCGACGTGCGCGACGACGGCACACCGCTGAGCGTGCTGGTCGCCGAGCAGCTGCACGCGGTCCCGCTCGCCGAGGCGCTGGCGGCCCTGCCCGACCACGAGGTGCGGGTCGAGGGCGGCGGCTTCGACGTCGGCGACGAGGAGTACGCCGACACCGTGCGGCGGGTCATCGAGGACGAGATCGGCCGCGGCGAGGGCGCCAACTTCGTCATCCGGCGCACCTACGGCGGCAGCATCCCCGGCTTCGGTCGGGCCGACGCGCTCGCGCTGTTCCGGCGGCTGCTGGTGGCCGAGCGGGGCGCGTACTGGACGTACGTCGTGCACACGGGCAGCAGGACCCTGGTCGGGGCCAGCCCCGAGGTCCACGTACGGATGACCGGCGGCACGGTGGTGATGAACCCGATCAGCGGGACCTACCGCTATCCCGCCGGTGGACCCACCGCCGAGTCCCTCCTCGCCTTCCTCGGCGACCGCAAGGAGACCGAGGAGCTGTCGATGGTCGTCGACGAGGAGCTCAAGATGATGTGCACGGTCGCCGACCGGGGCGGGGTCGTCGTCGGACCGCGGCTGAAGGAGATGTCCCACCTCGCGCACACCGAGTACGAGCTGCGCGGACGCTCGACCCTGGACGCGCGGGAGGTGCTGCGCGAGACGATGTTCGCGGCGACCGTCACCGGCTCGCCGGTGCAGAACGCCTGCCGCGTCATCGAGCGCTACGAGTCCGGCGGCCGCGGCTACTACGCGGGCGCGCTCGCCCTGCTGGGCCGCGACGCCGACGGGGCGCAGAGCCTGGACTCCCCCATCCTGATCCGCACCGCCGACATCGACGCCGACGGCGCCCTGCGCGTCCCGGTCGGCGCGACGCTGGTGCGGCACTCCGACCCGGCGGGCGAGGTGGCCGAGACGCACGCCAAGGCCGCCGGGGTGCTGGCCGCGCTCGGGGTGCGGCCGGCCGCACCCCGGCCCGTCGCGGGCCCGGTCCGGCTCGGCGAGGACCCCCGGGTGCAGGCGGCGCTGGCGGCCCGGCGCCGGGACCTGGCGCCGTTCTGGCTCCGGATGCAGGACCGGCCCGCGGCGGCCTCGGGGCACGCGCTGGTCATCGACGCGGAGGACACCTTCACGGCGATGCTGGCGCACGTGCTGCGGGTGTGCGGGCTGGACGTGACCGTACGCCGCTACGACGACCCGGGGCTGCGCGCCGCCGCCCTCGCGTGGACGGGCCCGGTCGTGCTGGGACCCGGCCCGGGCGACCCGGCGGACGCCGCCGACCCCCGGATGCGGCTCCTGCGGGGGCTGGCCCGGGAGCTGCTGGCCGCGCACCGGGGCGGGATCCTGGGCGTCTGCCTGGGGCACGAGCTGCTGGCGGCCGAGCTGGGGCTGCCGCTGGTGCGCAAGGCCGAGCCGGCGCAGGGGGCGCAGACCACCGTCGACCTCTTCGGCAGCCCCGAGGTGGTGGGCTTCTACAACACCTACACCGCCCGCTGCGACGACCCGGCGGCGGCCCGGCTGGCCGCGACGGGCGTGGAGGTCTCCCGCGACCCGGCGACGTACGAGGTGCACGCCCTGCGCAGCGCGGCGGGCGGCTTCGCCGGGGTCCAGTTCCACCCGGAGTCGGTGCTGAGCCTGCGCGGCGCGGACGTGGTCCGCGACCTGCTGGCGGCCGCGCGCCGGGTGCCCGCCGGGGGCGCCGCGCGGGGGTGAAGGGGCTTCAGAGGCGGGGGACCAGGGTGTTCTCCGATCGGCGGCCCGCCAGGTAGTCGCGCACGTTGGCGACGGTCGTGGTGATGATCTGCTCCACCGCGTCCCGCGTGTAGTACGCCTGGTGCGAGGTGACCACCACGTGCGGGAAGGTCACCAACCGCGCCAGCGTGTCGTCCTCCACCGCGTCCAGCGACTTGTCCAGGAAGAACACCCCGGCCTCCGCCTCGTACACGTCGAGCCCCACCCCCGAGAACCGCCCGGCCCGCAGCTCGCTGACGAGCGCGTCGGTGTCCACCAGCCCGCCCCGGCTGGTGTTCACCAGGATCGCGTCGTCCTTCATCGCCCGCAGCGCGGCCGAGTCGATGATGTGGTGCGTCGAGTCCAGCAGCGGCACGTGCAGGCTGATCAGGTCCGCCGCCGCGAACAGCTCGTCCTTCTCGACGTACTTCATCCCCAGCTCCACGCACGCCGGGTTCTGCGCGACGTCCCAGCCCAGCAGGTTCATCCCGAACCCGTGGGCGATCCGGGTGAACGCCTCGCCGATCTTCCCGGTGCCGAGGACGCCCGCCGTGCGGCCGCGCAGGTCCCGGCCCATCAGGCCGTTCAGCCGGAAGTCGAAGTCACGGGTGCGGTTGGAGGCGCGCACGATCCGCCGGTTGACCGCCATCGCCAGGGTCCAGGCGAATTCGGCGACCGCGTACGGCGAGTAGTAGGAGACGCGGCCGACGGTGAAGCCCAGTTGGCCCGCGACCTCCAGGTCGATGTTGTTGAAGCCGGTGGAGCGCTGGGCGATCATCCGCGTACCGCCCGCGGCGAGGGTGCGCAGCACCCGCCCGTTCAGGTCGGCGTTCACGCTGGTGGAGACCACCTCGTAGCCCGCCGCGATCGGCGCGGTGTCCTCGCTCAGGAAGACGTCCAGACAGCGGACCTCGTGGTCCCCCGCGAAGGCGCGCTCCATCAGCGGCCTCTCGTCGGCCGTCACACCGAATGCCAGGATCTCCACGCTCGCTCCCGTCCGCCGGACCCATGGGTCGCACCCGTGCCGCACACGCCTTTCGTCACGATACGACCCATGTTCCGGGTGTGCCCGTCAGCCGAAGAAGACCCCGGCCTCGGCGTACAGCGCCGGGTCCACGGTCTTCAGCTTCGCCGTGGCCTCGGCGATCGGCACCCGGACGATGTCCGTCCCCTGGAGCGCGACCATCTTGCCGAAGTCCCGCTCCCGCACCGCGTCGATCGCGTGCAGGCCGAACCGGGTCGCGAGCCAGCGGTCGAAGGCGCTCGGGGTGCCGCCGCGCTGGACGTGGCCGAGCACCGTCGTACGGGCCTCCTTGCCGGTCCGCTTCTCGATCTCCAGGGCCAGCCACTCGCCGACGCCCGACAGCCGGACGTGCCCGAAGGAGTCCTTGGTGGCGTCCTTGAGCACCATCTCGCCGTCCTTGGGCATGGCGCCCTCGGCGATGACCACGATCGGCGCGTAGCTCGCCCTGAACCGGGAGGTCACCCACGCGCACACCTGGTCCACGTCGAAGCGCTGCTCCGGGATGAGGATGACGTTGGCGCCGCCGGCCAGCCCCGAGTGCAGGGCGATCCAGCCCGCGTGCCGGCCCATGACCTCGACGACCAGGACCCGCATGTGCGATTCGGCGGTGGTGTGCAGCCGGTCGATGGCCTCGGTGGCGATCCCGACGGCGGTGTCGAAGCCGAAGGTGTAGTCCGTCGCCGACAGGTCGTTGTCGATGGTCTTCGGCACGCCGACGCAGGGGATGCCGTACTCGTCGAACAGTCGGGCCGCGACCCCGAGGGTGTCCTCGCCGCCGATCGCGATCAGGGCGTCGACCTCGTACTTGGTGAGGTTCTCCTTGATCCGGCGGACCCCCTGCTCCACCTTGAACGGGTTGGTGCGCGAGGAGCCGAGGACCGTTCCGCCGCGGGGCAGGATGCCGCGGACCTCGGGGATGCCGAGCGGGACGGTGTCGCCCTCGACCGCTCCGCGCCAGCCGTCCTTGAAGCCGATGAAGTCGTACGCGTACTCCTGGACGCCCTTGCGCACCGCCGCGCGGATGACCGCGTTGAGTCCGGGGCAGTCGCCGCCGCCGGTCAGCACTCCGACCTTCATGGAATCTTCCCTTCGCCAAGGGGCCCGCTGAGCCCGCACGGCGGCCACGCTAGTGGTGACGCAGGTCACTCGACCCACGCTGGAAGAGTCAATTCCGGTGAATTGAAGGGTGGTTGCGCACTCTCGTTCACTCGTACGGGAATTCGTACGATCTACGCGCGGCCCGTCGAAGCCGGTCCCGGCGCCCTACGCGTCGTCGAGGCCGCGCTCTATGGCGTAGCGGACGAGCTCCACCCGGTTGTGCAACTGGAGCTTGCCCAGGGTGTTCTGGACGTGGTTCTGCACCGTGCGGTGCGAGATGACGAGCCGCTCCGCGATCTGCTTGTACGACAGACCCTTGGCCACCAGGCGCAGCACCTCGGTCTCCCGGTCGGTCAGCTGCGGGGCCTTCGGCTCGTCGGCGGCGGCCGGGGCGGGGTCCGCGGCCAGCCGGCGGTACTCGCCCAGGACCAGCCCGGCGAGGCCCGGGGTGAAGACCGGGTCGCCGACCGCGGTGCGGTGCACGGCGTCGATGAGTTCACCGGCGCCCGCGGACTTCAGCAGGTAGCCGGTGGCACCGGACTTGACCGCCTCCAGCACGTCGGCGTGCTCACCGCTGGCGGAGAGCACCAGCACGCGCAGGGCGGGGTCGGCGCCGACCAGTTCCTTGCAGACCTGCACACCGGGCATGCCCGGCAGGTTCAGGTCGAGGACCAGGACCTGCGGCGCGGCGGCGCGGGCCCGGCGGACCGCCTCGGGCCCGTCGCCCGCCGTGGCCACCACGTCGAAGCCCGCGGCGGCGAGGTCGCGGGCGACCGCGTCCCGCCACATGGGGTGGTCGTCGACGACCATCACCTTGATGTCGGCCGCCGACCGGTCCCCCGCGCTGTGCTCGGTGTTCCTCACGAACCCGTCCTCCCCCTCGGTACTTTCAGTTCCACTTCGGTGCCCTGGCCCGGTACGGACACCAGCTCGGCGGTGCCGCCGAGGTCCCGCAACCGCCCCCGGATCGACTGGGCCACGCCCAGCCGGCCCTCGCCCGCGGCCTGGTCGAGCCGGCCCGCCGCGATGCCCGGGCCGTCGTCCCGGACCGTGACGATCACCTCGTCGCCCCAGTCCTCGACCAGGATCCAGGCCCGGGCCCCGGCCCCCGCGTGCTTGCGGACGTTGTCCAGGGCGGCGGCCGTGGCGGCGGCCAGTTCCCGGGCCGCCGGCGCCGGGAGCGGGACCGGGGCGCCCGGTTCCGCGAAGCTCACGAGCGACCCGGCGTGCGGCGCGAGCAGGGAGCGCAGGTCCAGCTCCCCCTCGTCCGCGCCGGGTTCCGCCACGTCCACGCTGTCGACGAACGCCCCCCGCGACTCGTCGCGGGAGATCCGGGAGGGTGGCACCAGGCCGCTGGAGACCAGGGTGCGCAGCGCCACCTCCTGCTCCCCGGCCATCCGGCCCAGTTCGGCGGCCTCGCCGCCGACCTCCGCGCCGCGCCGCTGGACCATGGCGAGGACCTGGAGGACCCCGTCGTGGATGTCCCGGGCCAGGCGCTCGCGTTCGCGGGTGGCGGCCTCGATCTCCAGGGCGCGCGCGAGGGTCGCCTCACTGGCCCGGGCGACCTCGACGACGTACCCGATGGCGATGGAGGCGACCCACACCAGCAGCACGTTGTGGAAGGTGTCCCGGGTCGGTTCGCCGCGCTGGATCACGATGTTGGCCACGGCGACGAAGGAGGAGGCGAATCCCGCCCAGCGCCAACCGCCCTTGATCGCGAAGGCGAGGACCGCGCCCGCGCTCCAGATCGACGGGAGGGTCGGGCCGCCGCCGGCGATCCGCGCATGGGCGTCGGCGAGCGGGGTCAGCAGGATCCCGACGACCGCGACCGTGAGGTCCGCGCCGAGGAAGGGCTTCGTACAGCTCGCCGCGTTGGACACCCTGGAGAAGGTGGCCAGGGTCCACAGCACGAGGAAGCCGAGGTAGCAGGCCGCCACCCAGGGTCGGTCGAACTCGCGGTGGGCGAAGGCGAAGAGCAGCACCGCGTACACCGCGGTGAGCAGCCGGTAGGCGGTCAGCGCCCGCCACAGCGGCAGCTCGACCGACATGCGTACGACGCGTTCGCGCTTCGCCATCTCCCCCACCCCTCACGGGCGGCGGGCACCGCCCGCCGCGCCCCACACCCCTCGCCCCGCCCGCGGCACCTCGCCCGGGCCGCGCGCTAGCTCCGCTCGGCGTCCGCTTCCTTGGCGCCCTGAGCGTCCTTGGACTCCTTGGCCAGGGCCGCGTGGTCGGCCTTGGCGGCCTTCTCCGCGTCGGCGATCTGCCGCTTGGCGGCGGTCGCGTAGATGTCGACGTACTCCTGGCCGGAGAGCTTCATGATCTCGTACATGACCTCGTCGGTCACCGAACGCAGGATGAAGCGGTCGCCGTCCATGCCGTGGTAGCGGCTGAAGTCGAGCGGCTTGCCGATCCGGATGCCCGGGCGCATCAGCTTCGGGACGACCTTGCCGGGCGGCTGGATCTTCTCGGTGTCGATCATCGCCACGGGGATCACGGGGGCGCCGGTGGCCAGCGCCACCCGGGCCAGCCCACCGGGCTTGCCCCGGTACAGGCGCCCGTCGGGTGAACGGGTCCCCTCGGGGTAGATACCGAACAGCTCCCCGCGTTCGATGACCTCGATGCCGCTCTTGATGGCGGCCTCGCCCGCACCGCGCGCGCCGGAGCGGTCCACCGGCAGCTGGCCGACGCCCTTGAAGAAGGCGGCCGTGAGCTTGCCCTTGACGCCCGGCGAGGTGAAGTACTCCGCCTTGGCGATGAAGGTGACCTTCCGGTCCAGCACCGCAGGCAGGAAGAAGGAGTCGGAGAAGGACAGATGGTTGCTCGCGAGGATCGCCGGCCCCTCGGCGGGAATGTTCTCGAGGCCCTCCACCCACGGCCTGAAGGCGAGCTTCAGGGAACCGCCGATGGAGAACTTCATTGCGCCGTAGATCAACTCGAAAGCCTTCCTTTGTCCGTCGAACAGACCTTAACCCGTGACCGCCCCTGTGGCGGCCCGACGACCCTGGTCGGTGTCAGCGCGGTCGCGTACGGTGAAGTAGCACACCGCACCCACCCCCAGAACGTGATGATCAAGGAGATTCAGGTGCCCGTCCTCCCTGGAGCCGAGCCGTTCCGCCACGAGGGCGGAGAGGTCGGCGTCCTCCTCTGCCACGGCTTCACCGGTTCCCCGCAGTCCCTGCGTCCCTGGGCCGAGTATCTGGCCGAGCGCGGGCTGACGGTGTCGCTTCCGCTGCTCCCCGGGCACGGCACCCGGTGGCAGGACATGCAGCTCACCGGCTGGCAGGACTGGTACGCGGAGGTCGACCGCGCGCTGCGGGAGCTGCTGGAGCGGTGCGAGCAGGTCTTCGTGTTCGGGCTGTCGATGGGTGGGGCGCTCACGCTGCGGCTGGCGGCCAAGCACGGGGACGCGATCAGCGGTGTCGTCCTCGTCAACCCGGCCAACAAGGTCCACGACCCGTTGGCCTTCGCGCTCCCCGTCGCCCAGCACTTCCTGCGCTCCACGCCGGGCATCGCCAGCGACATCGCCAAGGGCGGCTCGGAGGAGGTCGGGTACGACCGGGTGCCGACCCGGGCCGCGCACTCGCTGCGCCAGTTCCTGCGGATCGTGGACACCGAGCTGCCGCAGGTGACCCAGCCGGTGCTGCTCCTGCACAGCCCCCAGGACCACGTCGTCCCGCCGGTCGACTCGGCCCGGATCCTCGCCCGGGTGTCGTCCACCGACGTCACCGAAACCCTGCTGGAACAGAGCTACCACGTCGCGACGTTGGACCATGACGCGGAGCGGATCTTCGCGGACAGCTATGCGTTCATCGGGCGGCTCGCGGAGAGCATCGGCAGGGAGGGGGCGGCCAGCGGTGGCTGAGCACGAGGAGTCGTCGGGAGGCGTACCGCCGCTGGACGAGGAGGCGGCGTGGGCGGCCATCGTCGCCGGGTACGGGCAGGAGCCGCCGGACCCGCCGGGGGCGCGGCCCTTCAGACCCATCGAGAACCTGATGCTGCCGGAGGAGGACGTCAAGCCGGAACCGGCCGTGGCGCCGAAGCCGCCGGAGAAGGACGCGGGGCCGGCCGGACCGCCGGTCCTGGGCAGCTCGGTGGTCTTCGCCCCGGGCGTCGGGGTCGGCCCGCGCGACCACTCGTTGCCGGAGCCGGCGGCGGACGGGGCCGGGGACGCGGCGGACGAGGGGCACTTCGTGCCGCCGGAGCCGCCGCCGCTCCCGTCGGGCGACGTCACGTCGCGCTTCGCGTGGCTGGCGGTGGTGGGCGGGCCGTTGCTGCTGTTGGTGGCGGTGCTGCTGCAGTGGGAGATGACGTGGTGGCTGACGGCCCTGGGCATCGGCGGCTTCCTGGGCGGGTTCGCGACGCTGGTCGCGCGGATGACGCGCGGTGACGACGACGAGGACGATCACCCGGGCCGCGGAGCGGTGGTCTAGCCCGCCCCCTTCGCTCTCGATCGCCAGGCGGTGGAGGGCGGCTACCGCGCCGGGAGGTGGAGGGCGGCCAGGACCGGGTAGTGGTCCGTGGCCGCGCGGAGGTCGGCGAGGCTGACGCCGGGCAGGCCGACCGGGACCCCGGCCCCCAGGACCTCCACGCCCCGCGAAGCGAACACCGCGTCGATGCGCCGCCCAGGACCCCCCGCCCGCACCCACGTGTGCTCCCCGCCCCACGGCGCCACCGCCCAGCAGTCCTGCAGCTCCCCCGCCAGCCGCCGGAAGGCCGCCCCCTCGGGCCCCTCGTTGATGTCACCGGCGGCCACCACGTGCGCGACGTCCATCCCGGCCAGCCGCTCCAGCAGCATGCCCGCCTGCTCGTACCGCTCCCCCGCCCGCAGGGACAGGTGCGCGCTGAGCACCCCCACCCGCACGCCCCCGATCCGCACCACGGCCGTCGCGAAGCCCCGCCGGTGCTCCCCGGGGCGCAGTGGCAGCAGCACGTCCCGCGTGCTTTCCACGAAGGCCCGCAGCGAGCACAGCAGCAGCGGCCCGGCCGCCGTCGCACCCCCGCTCAGGACCACCAGGTCCGTCTTCGAGGCGAGGCGCGCCGCGTGTTTGCGCCAGCGGAAGAACCGCGGGGCCTCCTGGACGAAGACCAGGTCGGGGGCGCACGCCCGGATGACCCGGACC
Organism: Streptomyces sp. NPDC059917; assembly: GCF_042730635.1. Taxonomy (NCBI): domain Bacteria; kingdom Bacillati; phylum Actinomycetota; class Actinomycetes; order Kitasatosporales; family Streptomycetaceae; genus Streptomyces; species Streptomyces sp. NPDC059917. The sequence goes on along the minus strand of NZ_JBHWLC010000045.1, from coordinate 35,549 downwards.
AGCGCTTCCTCGTCGTCGCGCAAGGAGCGCACGTTGTACCCGAGCACCCGGACCACGGCGGAGCCGTCCGGTTCGGTGCGCGAGCACGGCAACGGCGGCAGAGCCGCGGGCACGTCCACAGGCAGGTCCATGCGGGCCAACCTACGCAGCTGCCCGCCGCTCCCCCAGGGGGCGCGACGGGCAGACGTACGTGCGGTGCGGGCTCAGCCCTGGCGGGCCAGGTCGGCCGCGCCGACGAGTCCGGCCTTGCCGCCGAGCTGGGCGGCCAGGACCTGCGCGTGCGGCCGCCAGGCGCCGCCGATCAGCCAACGCTTGAAGGACTTGCGGATCGGGTCGAGGACGAGGTCGCCCTCGTCCGAGACCCCGCCGCCCACGATGAACGCGGACGGGTCGAAGAGGGAGGCCAGGTCGGCGAGACCCGCACCGGCCCAGCGGGCCAGCTCGCGGAAGGAGTCGATGGCCACCAGGTCGCCCGCGCGCGCGGCCTCGCTGATGTGCTTGCCCTCGATGCCCTCGGGGGTGCCGTCGCCGAGCGCGAGCAGGACCGCCGCGTTCTCGGGGGTGGCGTTGGCCCGCTGCCGGGCGTACCGGACGAGCGCGCGCCCGGAGGCGTACTGCTCCCAGCAGCCCTGGCTGCCGCAGCCGCACAGCAGGCCGTCGGGGACGACCCGGATGTGGCCGAATTCGGCGGCGACCCCGAAGCGGCCGCGGCGCAGCTTGTTGCCGATGATGATGCCGCCGCCCAGGCCCGTGCCCAGGGTGATGCAGATGACGTCGTCGTGGCCCTGGCCCGCGCCGAAGCGGTACTCGCCCCAAGCGGCGCAGTTGGCGTCGTTCTCGACGACGACCGGCAGGCCGATGCGCTGCTCGACCTTGTCCTTGAGCGGCTCGTGGCGCCAGTCGATGTTGGGTGCGAAGAGCACGGTCGCGCGCTTGTCGTCGACGTATCCGGCGGCGCCGATGCCGACGGCGTCGATGGTGTGGCTGCTGCCTACTTCGGACACTGCGGCGCAGATCGCGTCGGTCACGCCGTCCGCGGTCGGCGGGGTGGGCACCTTGTACGTCTCAAGGATGGTGCCCTCTTCGTCGACCACGCCGGCCGCGATCTTCGTGCCGCCGATGTCGACGCCGATGGTGAGTCCCATTAGTCCCTCGGTTTCCGGTCAAACCCCGCCGGGGCCCACGGTACCCGAGCGTTGGACGGGAGTCAGTCGAGATCGATGCGCTCGCCGGGGCCGGATCCGTCCCCGCCGTCCTCGCCCTCGGGGCGGGACCGGGCCCCGGGGTCCGTGCGCGGCGAGGGCTCGTCCCGGGTCCAGCGGCGCTCGTGGCCCTCGACGGCCGAGCGGTAGGCGGCCAGCAGCTCGGAGCCCGCGGCGGCCAGGTGGTCGAAGACCTCGGGGTTGCGCTCGATCACGGGCTTGACGGCGCTCTTGGCCTGGCTGACGAACTGGCGGGCGGCGCCCTGCGCGGCCGCGCCGATCAGCGGGTTGTTGAGCCCGGCGACCTTGTCGGCGACGGCCTCGAAGAGCTTGAAGAGTTCCTCGGCGGGGCTCCCCGTCTCGGCACCTCCCCCGCCCTGCGAGCGGCGGCGTTCGCGCTCGGCGGCCAGGTCCTCGGCGCACGCCCTGGCCCAGGCGTCGTCGTCTGCGGGACGGTCGGTGGCCTCGCTCATGGCGGACTCTCCTGGGCAGGCTGCGGGGCGGTGGGAACACCCTCGACGTTACCCGAACGGCCCCGTCCCGTTCAGGGCGTAAGCGGCCACTGGCCCGGGTCCGGGGTGAACCGGATCCGCAGGGTCCCCTCGTGCAGGCCCGCGCCCGTGACGGTGCACCGGCGCAGCGCCGACGGCAGCGAAACGATCCTGCGGAACGGGCCCGCCGTCAGCAGCAGCTCGTCCCCGCGCCGCACCAGGTCCAGGTCCCGCTTGGTCGCCCCCGGCAGCGGCACCACCCAGACGAGCACCCCGTCCTCGGTCAGCCGGTCCTCGACCGCCCACGCCCCGCGCGGGCCCGCGGGTACGTCCGCCAGCTCGTCCCGCGCGTCCAGCGCGACCAGGTCCCGCGGACCCCGCGGGTCCGCGCCCAGGTGCTCCAGAGCGGGCCGGGCCGCGCCCGGGAAGTCCCCGGCCCAGGTGGTGAGGTACTTGTCCTGCTGCGCGGCCAGGCCGGCCAGCCAGGGGTCCGCGCCGTCCCGGGGGACGAGCCGGTTGGCCACGACCGCGCCGACGGGCAGCTCGTGCAGGGCCAGGCCGAGCAGCCCGAGCCGCAGCGCGCCGTCGGCGCCCGGTCCCGGCTCGGCGACCATCCGTACGGAGGTGGTGTCCGCCTCCACCACGGCCTGGACGCCGGCCAGCTCCTCGTCCCAGCGCGCGGCCGCCTCGTACAGCCACTGCGCGGGCATCGGTACGCCCGCCAGCTGGGCCAGGACGGGCCGCAGCGCCCGGGCCGCCTGCCGCTGGGCGGGCAGCAGCCGGGCCAGGTAGCGGCGCAGCTGGGCCGGGAGCGCGAGGGTGGCGATGGCCTGGTGGACGGGCGGCATGTCGACCACGACCAGGTCGAAGGCGCCCGCCGCGGCGGCACCGGCCGCCCGGCGCAGGGCCCGCAGCAGGGCGAACTGTTCGGCGCCGGGGAGTTCGGTGAGTTCCTCGCCGCCCAGGGGCCGGGCCCCGAGCATCCCGAGGACGGTGGAGCCGCGCTCCTGGAGGCCGACCAGCTCGGCACGGAACTCGTCCGCGGAGTCGATCCGGGCCGCCCACAGGCCGTCCTCGGCGACGGGGACCGCGGTGAGTCCGGGGGCGACCTCGGCCGGTGCCCCGAGGGCCGGGCCGAGCAGGGCGCCCAGCGGGTCGCCGGGGTCGCCGGAGAGGACCAGCGTCCGCCGGCCGCGCCGGGCCGCCGCGAGGGCGGTGGCGGCGGCGACGGTGGTGCGTCCCGCCCCGCCGGGGCCGGTGATCAGCAAGGTGTGCACGAGCGACGGCTCCGGTTCGGTACGGCAGGTACGGCGGGGTGCCCGGGAGGGCGTGCTCAGACGGCCTCGACGCGCTTCTTCAGGCCCGCCAGCGCGCGGTCGATGATGACCTTCTCGGCCTTGCGCTTGATCATGCCGAGCATCGGGATCTTGACGTCCACGGTCAGCTGGTAGGTGACCTCGGTCCGCTTGCCGCCGTCCAGCGGGGCCAGTCGGTAGGAGCCGTCGAGCTGGCGCAGCATCTGCGACTTGTCGAGGGTCCAGCTGACCTCGTCCGCACCCTTCCAGGTGTAGTTGAGGGTGTGGTCGTCCTTGATCGCCCCGGCGTCGAGCAGCAGGCGCACCTTCTCGGCGCGGCCCGCGGCGTCGGCGGCCAGCACCTCGGCCTCCTTCACCTCGCCGGTCCACTCGGGGTAGCGCGCGAAGTCCGCGATCACGGCCATGACGTCAGCCGGCGCCGCTTCGATCGTGATGCTCGAGCTGGTGTGTTCCGCCATCGCGGTCGCTCCTCCGGGCCGGTGTCACCTCCCAGCGGCAGCTGGGGAAGTTCAGAAGTGTGGCGGCCCGCGGCCGCCGCGTGAAGGCTACCGCGCGGGTGGACCTCACCACTCCAGGACCCATGGCCTTCCGGTGGCCGCGAAGTGCCCGACGTTCACGCACTCGGTGGCGCCGATCCGCATCCGGCGGGCCAGCGGCTGGTGCACGTGCCCGAAGAGGGCGTAGCGGGGGCGGGTCCGGCGGATGGCGTCGAGGAGGGCCGCGCTGCCGCGCTCGAAGCGCCGGGCGACCGTGTCGTAGCAGAGCTCGGGGACCTCCGGCGGGATGTGCGAGCACAGCACGTCGACCTCGCCGATCGCCTCGACCTTGGCCGCGTACTCCTCGAGGTCCACCTCGTACGGGGTGCGCATCGGCGTGGGCAGGCCGCCGCCGACGAAGCCGAAGACCCGGCCGCCGATCTCCACGCGCTCGCCGTCCAGGACGGTGGTGCCGGGGCGGGCGTACTGCGGCCAGAGCCCGGGGATGTCGACGTTGCCGTAGGTGGCGTAGGTGGGGGTGGGGAAGGCGGCGAACATCTCCTCGTACTGCCGGCGCACCGCGCCCTCGATCACCTGTTCGCGGTCCAGGCCGGCCCACAGCTCGCGGCCCAGGGCGCGCGCCTCGTCGAAGCGGCGCTCGGTGCGCAGGGCCACGATCCGGTCGGCGTTCTCCACGCCGAAGAGGTCCGGGAAGATGCCGCGCGAGTGGTCGGCGTAGTCCAGGAAGAGGACCAGGTCGCCCAGGCAGATCAGGGCGTCCGCGCCCTCTCCGGCCCGGGCCAGCGCCTCGGCGTTGCCGTGCACGTCGCTCACCACGTGCACCCGGGTGTCCCGGCCGACCCGTGTGCCGCTCTTGGTGCCTTTGCGTTCCGTGCGCTCGATGCCGCTTTTCGTACCACCCATGACGTCACCCTAGGGGCGTGCGGGCACGGGGCATAGACGGGGTGGGGAGGATCTCGTACAGCCGCCCGGACCTGCGGTTACTTCCGAGTCGTGGAAGGCGTCGACTAATGTCGGCCCGGTATGGCCGTGTCATGTGACGCACGGAACATCTGGCCGGTTCCCCCTATCGGGAACCCACTACTCGTGGGTAACGTCCGGTCGGTCCACATGGTGGCGATGGCGCCCAGAGGAGCAGCAGTCTTGCGCGAGTTCAGCCTTCCGGCCCTGTACGAGGTCCCGTCGGACGGGAACCTGACGGATCTCATCCGCCGCAACGCCGCTCAGCATCCGCAGACCGCCGTCATGGCGCGCAAGGTCGGCAGCGGCTGGCAGGACGTGACCGCCACCGAGTTCCTGGCGGAGGTCCGGGCCACGGCCAAGGGCCTGATCGCGGCCGGCGTGCGGCCCGGCGACCGGGTCGCGCTCATCTCGCGCACCCGCTACGAGTGGGTGCTGGTCGACTTCGCGATCTGGAGCGCGGGCGCCGTCACGGTCCCCGTCTACGAGACCAGCTCGCCCGAGCAGATCCAGTGGATCCTCGGCGACTCCGGCGCCAGCGCCGTGATCGTCGAGAGCCCGGGTCACAGCGCGTCCGTCGCCGCCCTGCGCGACCGGCTCCCCGAGCTGCGCGACGTCTGGGAGATCGAGGCGGGCGCCCTGGAGGCCCTGCGCGCCGCGGGCGCCGGGGTCACCGACGCCGAGGTCGACGAGCGCAGCGGCCTCGCCAACGCCGACGACCCGGCCACCATCGTCTACACCTCGGGCACCACCGGCCGCCCCAAGGGCTGCGTGCTGACCCACCGCAACTTCTTCGCCGAGTGCGGCAACGTGGTGGAGCGGCTCAGCCCGCTCTTCCGCACCGGCGAGTGCTCGGTCCTGCTCTTCCTCCCGGCGGCCCACGTCTTCGGCCGCCTGGTCGAGGTGGCCGCCGTACTGGCCCCCATCCGGCTGGGCTGCGTACCGGACATCAAGAACCTGACCGACGAGCTCCAGTCCTTCAAGCCCACCCTCATCCTGGGCGTGCCGCGGGTCTTCGAGAAGGTCTACAACTCGGCGCGCGCCAAGGCGCAGGCCGACGGCAAGGGCAAGATCTTCGACGCGGCGGCCGAGACCGCCATCGCCTACAGCCGCGCGCTGGACACCCCGGGCGGCCCGTCCTTCGGGCTCAAGCTCAAGCACAAGGTCTTCTCGAAGCTCGTCTACAGCAAGCTGCACACGGTGCTGGGCGGGCGCGGCGAGTACGCGATCTCCGGTGGCGCCCCGCTGGGCGAGCGCCTCGGGCACTTCTTCCGCGGGATCGGCTTCACGGTGCTGGAGGGCTACGGCCTGACCGAGTCGTGCGCCGCGACCGCCTTCAACCCGTGGGACCGGACGAAGATCGGTACGGTCGGCCAGCCGCTGCCGGGATCGGTCGTGCGCATCGCGGACGACGGCGAGGTGCTGCTGCACGGCGAGCACGTCTTCCAGGAGTACTGGAAGAACGAGACGGCGACCGCCGAGGCGCTGGCCGACGGCTGGTTCCGCACGGGCGACGTCGGCACCCTCGACGAGGACGGCTACCTCACGATCACCGGGCGCAAGAAGGAACTCATCGTCACCGCGGGCGGCAAGAACGTCGCTCCCGCCGTGATCGAGGACCGGATCCGCGCCCACGCGCTGGTCGCGGAGTGCATGGTGGTCGGCGACGCGAGGCCGTTCGTGGCCGCGCTGGTGACCATCGACGAGGAGTTCCTCGGCCGGTGGGCCGCGGAGCACGGCAAGCCGGCCGGTTCGACGGCGGCTTCGCTGCGCGAGGACGCGGACCTCAACGCCGCCGTCCAGCAGGCCGTGGACGACGGCAACGCGGCGGTCTCCAAGGCGGAATCGGTGCGGAAATTCCGCATTCTGCCCTCCCAGTTCACGGAGGAGTCGGGCCACCTGACGCCGTCGCTGAAGCTGAAGCGCAACGTGGTGGCGAAGGACTTCGCGGACGAGGTCGAGGCCCTCTACCGGGGCTGATCCCCCGGCCGGTCACGGCGCTAGCGCGGGTCCTCGGCGAGGATCCGCGCCATGTTCCGCTCGGCGAGCGCGGTGATGGTGACGAAGGGGTTCACCCCGAGCGAGCCGGGGACGAGCGAGCCGTCGACGACGTACAGCCCCTGGTAGCCCTTGGCCCGGCCGTAGTCGTCGGTGGCGGCGCCGAGCACGCAGCCGCCGAGCGGGTGGTAGGTGAAGTTGTCGGCGAAGTTCTTGTTGTCGCCGAAGAGGTCGTAGCGGTAGATCGTGAAGTTGGCCCGGTTGATCCGGTCGAAGAGCCGCTTGGCGGCGTTCACCGACGGGGTGTTCTGGTCCCGGGTCCACTGGAGCTTCGCCGAGTCGCTGACGGCGTCGTAGGTGAAGTGGCCGCGCTCGGGGTTCTTGGTGATCGCCAGGTACATCGAGATCCAGTGCTCGATCCCCATCGGCAGCGGGGCGATCTCGGCGAAGACCGGGTTCGAGGCGTTGTCCCAGTCGTCGATGCCGAGGGCGGGCATGGTGGCCTGGTTGGCCCCGACGGTGTCCCAGAGGTGGTTGGCCCGGGCGGTCATCACGTTGCCGTTGTGGCCCCAGCCGCGGCCGACCTCCCCGCTGAGCGCGGGCAGCGCGCCGGTCTCGCGGGCGCGCAGCAGGATCTCGGTGGTGCCGAGGCTGCCCGCGCCCAGGAAGAGCTGCTTGCAGCCCAGTTCGCGGGTCTGGGTGACCCGCCCGGTCACGTCGCTGGTCTGGACGGTGAGGACGTAGCCCCCGGCCGGGTCCGGGCGTACGGCGACCACGCGCTGCATGGTCTCGATGGTGACGTTGCCGGTGCCGAGGGCGGCGGCGAGGTAGGTCTTGTCGACGCTCTTCTTGCCGTGGTTGTTGCCGTAGATGACCTCGCCCGCGAGCGCGGACTTGGTGGCGGTGCCCGCCGCCTCGCGCTTCATGTACTCGAAGTCGTAGACGTTGGGCACGAAGGTGGTCTTCAGGCCGGTGTTCTGGGCGTGCTTGCGGGAGATGCGGGCGAAGCGGTACCACTCGGTGGACTCGAACCAGGACGGGTCGATGTCGTTGACGCCGAGCATCTGGCGGGCCCGCGGGTAGTAGGTGCCGTACATCTCGTCGGCGTCGACACGGGGCAGCACCTCGGTGAAGTACGAGCGCTTGGGGGTCGGCGCCATGCCGCCGTTGACGAGGGAGCCGCCGCCGACGCCGCGGCCGACGTAGACGGACATGTCGCCGTAGTTCACCCGGTCCAGGACGCCGGGGTAGGGGCTGATGTTCCGGTTGACCACGTCGAGCCAGAGGAACTGGGCGAGCGGGGCCTCGGTGCGCGTGCGGTACCACATGGAGCGCTGGTCGGGCGCGGAGGTGGAGGGGAAGACCTTGCCGTCGGGGCCCGGGGTGTCCCAGAGGCGGCCCATTTCGAGGACGACGGTCCGCACGCCCGCCTGTCCGAGCCGCAAGGCGGCCACGGCGGAGCCGTAGCCGGAGCCGACGACGATGGCGGGCGCGTACTGCGCGGCGGCGGGTTCGGCGGCGGCCGCGGAGGACAGCCCGATCCTGGTGAACCCGAGTGCCGCGGCGGTCTGGAGGGCGCCGATCCCCAGTAGGTGACGGCGCGTCAGCTGTGATGTCATGGTCGCATCATGGGCGGAATGCTATCGTCCACCCAGATGTCGTACTGACAGATATCTGAGTGACAGTCAGATATGGCCGGGAGCGGCCTTGTTACGGCCGATTGGCGATCATCGCGATCCCCGCGGCCGCCCCGGTCACAGCAGCCCGCGCAGCCGGTCCGCCAGCAGGTCCCAGCGCCACCGCTCCTCCACCCAGGCCCGGCCCCGCTCCCCCATCGCCCGGGCCAGCGCCGGATCGCGCAGCAGCGTGACGATCTTCTCCGCCGCGTCGGTCGCGGAGCCGCCCCGCACCACCCAGCCCGTCTCCCCGTCCAGCACCGCGTCCGGCGCGCCCCCGGAGTCCCCCGCCACCACCGGCAGGCCCGTCGCCGAGGCCTCCAGGTAGACGATCCCGAGGCCCTCCACGTCCAGGCCGCCCCGCCGGGTCCGGCACGGCATCGCGAAGACGTCCCCCGCCCCGAAGTGCGCGGGCAGCTCCCCCCACGGCAGGGCCCCGGTGAAGCGCACCGAGTCCGTGACCCCGCTCGACGCGGCCAGCGCCCGCAGCGCGCCCTCGTAGGGACCGCCGCCCACGATCAGCAGCACCGTGCCCGGCACCTCGGCCAGGATCAGCGGCAGCGCCCGGATCAGGGTGTCCTGGCCCTTGCGCGGCACCAACCGGGACACGCACACCACCACCGGGCGGTCCGTCAGCCCCAGCCGGGCCCGGATCAGGTCGCCGCCCGACCCGGGGTGGAAGGTCTTCTCGTCGACCCCGGGCGGCAGCCGCACCATCCGCGCCGCCGCCGCGGCACTCAGCGTGCCCGCGATCCGCGACCGGGTGTACTCGCCGAGGTAGGTGACCGTGTCCGTGCCCTCGCCGATCCGGTGCAGCAGCCCGCGGGCGCCGGGCAGCTGGGCCCAGCCCGCCTCGTGCCCGTGCGTGGTCGCCACCACCCGGCGGGCGCCCGCCCGGCGCAGCGCCGGGCCCATCAGCCCGAGGGGGGCGGCGGCCCCGAACCAGACCGCCTCGCACCCGTGTTCGCGCAGCAGGGCGGTGGCCCGGCGGGTGACCCGGGGGGTGGGCAGCAGCATCGTCGCGCCGTCCCGCACCACGGGGAAGGGCTGCGCCGCGTCGAAGGCGGCGGTGGCCGCGGCGGCCTCCGCGCCCCGCTTCCAGGTGGAGGCGTACACGACGACCCGGTCCGGATCCAGGCGCAGGGCCATGTTGTGGAGGAAGGCCTGGATGCCGCCCGGGCGTGGCGGGAAATCGTTGGTCACGATCAGCGTCTTGTGCATCGTGCGGCGAGGCTACCGCTCACCGCAGCTCCTCCCGCAGGGTCGATTGCCACGTTTGGGTGAGGTTTGGGAGGTCGGTGTCCAGGGTGCTCCGCAGGGCCGTCGACAGCGGATTTTGGCCGACTTCGACATAGAGCCTGACCAGGGCCGCCTCGCCCCAGCGGTCCGCGATCAAGCGGCAGGCCAACCAGGCCCCTTCGTAGGCGCGGGCCATCGCCTGCGCGTCACCCCCGAAGGTGAACGCCTCGTTCGGGGGCAGCGCGGACGGAAGTTCACCCCGGCCCACGGCCCGGCGCAGGGTCGGCGCGGCCTGCGCCGGCGTGCGCCCGGTCGAGCGGTACGCCGCCCAGTCCGCGAAGCCCTCGGAGAGCCACAGCGGGGTCGAGGCGGTGGTCGCGGAGCGGGTGGCGACGTGCGTGCTCTCGTGGGTGATGACCACCTGGCGGCCCAGCTCGCTCAGGCCCTCGTACGCCTGCGGGTTGACGACCACCCGGTCCGCCGGGGCCGGGTCCACGCCCACCAGCCCGTTGGTCACCGCCGCCAGTCCCCGGTAGGCGTCGGCGGGCCGCCCCAGCAGCGCGGCCATCGCCTCCACGTCCGCGGGGACCACGACCACCAGCCGGCCCGCCCACGGCCGCGGCCAGGCCGCGTCGACCGCGGGCACGGCCCGCCCCGCGACCACCGCGATCTCCTCCAGGCTCTCCCGGGAGCGCCCCCGGCCGCCCAGCACCAGCGCCCGCTCCCCGCGCACCACGGACACCGGCCCCTGGTCCCACAGCTGCGGCAGCGCCCCGGGAGCGGGCCGGTCACCGGTGACGTGCCAGCCGCCGGCGTCCTCGCTCAGCGTCAGGGAGCGGGCCGAGCCCGCCGGAGCGGAGTCGTAGCCGGTGAGCCGGTAGCGCAGCTCCGCGGCCGCGGTGGCCCGGGCGCCGTCCCGGCGCACCGAGGTGACCTCGTAGCTCCAGCCCTCCAGCGGGACGGCGGCGAGCGCCGCGGGCGGCCGGGCCGACCAGGCGGACACCGCCGCCCTGACGGCCCGCTCGGCGCCGTCGGGCGGCGCGGTCCCGTCGGAGGGCCGGGCGCAGCCGGACCCGCAGGCCAGCAGCAGCACGGCCAGCAGCGGGAACAGCGCGCGCAGGGGACCCCGGACCATCCGGCGATCGTACGCGCGCACGCGCACCCCGGGCACGGCGAGCACCGCCCGCACCATCCGCGACGGCGCCCGAGGGGCCGCTCATCGCCGGGGCGCGGTCACCTCAGGGGCGGGTCACCGAGGACACCGGCATCATCCCGACGGGGTCGTACCGCACGGCGGCCCCCGGGTAGGGGGCATGCACCACCTGGCCGTTGCCGACGTACATGCCCACGTGGCTCGCGTCCGAGCGGTAGGTCACCAGGTCGCCGGGCCGGGCCTCGGACAGGGAGACCCGGCGGCCCGCGTGCCGCTGCTCCTGCGAGGTCCGCGGCAGCGAGACGCCCGCCTGCCGGTAGGACCACACCATCAGCCCGGAACAGTCGAAGCCGGAGGGCCCGGTGGCCCCCCAGACGTACGGGCGCCCGACCGCGGCCCGGGCCGCCATCACGGCGGTCGCGGCGCGCCCCGAGGAAGCGGCGCCGGAGCCGGGGAGTTCGGGCAGCGCGTCGGCGCGCCCGCCGGAACGCGAGGAACGCTCGAAGGAGGCCCGCTCCTCGGTCGGCATCGCGTTGAGGAGCCGCCGGGCCGCGGCGAGCTTGGCGGTCACGGAGCGCTTCTGGCGCGCCGTGTCGGCCCGCAGCTCGTCGAGCTCGGCGAGCTTGCCCGAGGCGACCCGGCGCTCCTGGTCCAGCTTGCGCTGCTCCTCGCGCAGTTCGTCGAGCTGGCGGGTCTGGCGGCCGGTCAGCCGGTCGAGGGCGCTGGCCTTGTCGAGGTACTCGTCGGGGTCCTCGGAGAGCATCAGCTCGACGGCCGGGTCGAGGCCGCCGGACTTGTACTGGGCCCCGGCGAAGCTGCCGAGCACCCCGCGCATGGTGTTGATCCGGTCCTGGCCGCGCGCCACGGCGTCCTGGGCGCGCAGGACCTCGGCGCGCAGCTTCGCGCTGCGCTCCCCGGCCGCGTTGAACCGCTCGGTGGCCTGCTCGGCCTCCTCGAACAGCCGGTCCACCTGGGCCCGGCTCCCGCCGGGCGGGTCGGCGGGGGCCGCACTGGCCGGTACGCCGGTCATCGCGACCGCGGCGGTGGCCGCGGCGGCGGTCAGGACCGTGACCCTGGTGTTCCGGTCGTGGCCCGTGGGCGCGGGCCGGCGATGGGATGCCACGTGGAGCCGCCTTCCGCTAGCGCGGGGCCCGGGTCCGCCCCCCGTGGACGGCCGTGTGCCGGGTTCCGCGCTGGCAGACAGTAGCGGCGCGAACACGCCCCGACCAACGACCGCCGGTGGGCACGCACAGTGACGCCCCGCCGACAGACGCAGGTCACCGGCGGGGCGAGGGGGCGGCGCGCGCCCCGGTAATTCGCCCGGATGGGCGGTGTTCGGGGCGCGCCGCGAGGTTCAGCCGGAGACCCGGACGCCGAACTGGAAGGGCATGTTGGCGACGGCCTCGTACTTCACGCCGCCGCGCGGGTTGGAGGCGTGCAGGGTCATGCCGTTGCCCGCGTACAGGCCGACGTGGTGCAGGTCGTCGTAGAACAGGATCAGGTCGCCCGGCTGGAGTTCGCTCAGGCTCAGCCGGCGGCCGGCGTTCGCCTGGTCGTAGGTGACGCGCGGGATGTCCACACCGGCCTGGCCGTAGGCCCACTGGGTCAGCCCCGAGCAGTCCCACGAGTCGGGGCCCGTGTCGCCCATGTGGTAGGCGTCGCCGAGCTGCTGCTTGGCGTATTCCAGGGCGGCTCCGGCCCGGCCGGAGCCCTTCGCCCCGCCGCCGGCGTTCGCCTTGTCGGCGGCGCCGCCGCTGGCCTTCTTCTCGTCGGCGCCGAGCTGCGAGCGCTGCTCGGCGGAGAGGGAGTTGAGGACCGCCTGCGCCGCGGCGAGCTTGTCCTGGGAGTCCTTCTTCTTCTGGTTCAGTTCCTTGCGGGTGGCGTCGAGGTCGGCGAGCTTGCCCGCGGCCTCCTGCCGCTTCTGCGCCAGGCTGCGCTGCTTGGCCTGGATCTTCTGGACGGCTTCGACCTGTTGGCCGCTCAACTGCTCCAGCGTGGACGCCTTGTCGAGGTAGTCGTCCGGGTTCGCGGAGAGGAACAGCGCCAGGGAGTTGTCTATGCCGCCGGTGCGGTACTGGGCGCTGGCCATCGAACCGAGTGCGGTGCGCAGGGTGTTGAGCTCGTCCTGCCCCTTCGCCACCTGGTCCTGGATCTGGCCGATCTCCTTCTCCAGCTTGTCCTGGCGCTCCTTGGCCCCGTTGGCCTTCTCGGTGGCCTGTTCGGCCTCCTCGTAGAGCGCGTCGACCTTGGCCTTGGCTTCGTCCTTGCTCGGCTGCGGGGCGGCGCTGGCGCCGTTGGCGGAGAGGACGACGGCCGCGGCGGCGGTGGCCGTCAGGACGGTCACGCGGAGGCGGCTCGGCTGCTTGGGTCGACGGTGGGACGCCACGGGGGCGAGCTCCTTCTTCCTAGAGCCACCGCAGTACGCACACTCGGCAGCCCCTCCGCCCGGCACCCCGAATGAGTGATCCATCGCACGAAGGTTTGGGCCGACCCTAGTGACCTTCCTGTGATCAGTTCAAATCCTGACGACAAAAAAATCGGTCACCGACCAGCTTCTTTACCTACATCGCACGCCCCGTAGCGGTCACTTGACGGTACGTTCCGAAAATCCCGACAAATCAGTGATCCCGGCCAGGAGTTACGAAACGCGCGAAAGCCGCTTCAGCAACAAGGCGGACGTCACCGGCCGCGCCCCCGCCTTGGCCACGCCGTCGGCCACCTCGCGGTCGGTGGAGACCACGACCACCGGCCGCCCCGGCGGCTCCGCGCGCACCAGCTGGCGGATCAACTCGTCCGCCGTGACGCCCGCCTTGGAGAACAGCACCCGGACCCCGCGCGGCGGCGCCAGCAGCACCGGCGCGGCCAGCTCGGCCCCGTCGAAGACACAGGTCATCTCGGCGCCGCTCTGGGCGGCCAGCATCGACAGCCCGCCCAGCAGCCGCAGCCGCTGCTTCTCCAACGGCATCGTCGGATAGCCGGTCTTGGTGACGTTGTAGCCGTCCACCACCAGATGGGCCTGCGGCAGCGCCAGCAGCTGGTCCAGCAGCGCCGGATCCGTCTCCGACAGCGCCCGCGCCGCGATGTCCTTCGGGGTCATCCGGCCCGGCTCCACCGCCTCCACCGTGTCCGCCGGACGCGTCGAGACCGGCGGCAGCGCCAGCTCCCGGCGCAGCCCCTGGGCCGCGTCGAGCACCGTGTCGAGCAGCAGCCGCAGCCGCATGTCCTCGATGCTGCGACCCTCGCGGGTGGCCCGGCGCGAGGTCTCCAGCGCCGACTCCACCTCCGCCAGGCGGGACTTGAGCCGCCGCGACTCGCTCTCGGCCGCCACCACCCGGGCGCCGGTCTCGCTGCGGATCCCGTCGATCTCGGCGATCACCTTGCGCAGGGCCGCCTCGCCCCGCTTGACGTCGTTGAGGGCGCTGCGCAGTTTGCGCTGAAGCGATTCGGCTTCCTTGCGGGAGGACTCCAGCTCGGCGCGCACCTGCTCGCCGCCGGTGCGCTGCTGCTCGCGCAGCTGCGCCAGCTCCTCGCGCAGCCGCTCCAGCTCGCGCTGGGTCTCCTCGCCGACCCGCTCGGCGTCGGCGCGCTGCGCCTCCTCGCCGGCCGCGGCCACGAGCTTGACCCAGCCCGCGGGCCGCAGGACGTACGCGGCGGCGGCCACGTCCAGCGGGTCCGCGGCCGCGGGCGGCGCGCCGGACTCCAGCGCGGCCGACAGCTCCGGCTGGGCCTCGCGCAGCTTCTCGGCGACCCGGCCGCGGAAGACGGCGTCCGTCTCCACGGCCGCCGCCATCGCGTTGCCCGCGAACTTCGCCCGTCGCGTCGGGGTGAACCGGGCGTACTGGCGCAACTGACCCGGAAGGTCGGCGACCGTCAACCCGCCGAAGGCGTCCGAGACCAGCGCGACCACCCGGCGCCGCACGCCTTCGGGCAGCGGGCGGTCGAGCACCTCCGCGGCGTCGCCGGCCGCGTCGGCCGGCTCAGCGCCGCTTGCTGGCTCCACAATCCGTCACCCCTACCGTTACTTCTCGACCGCGGGCACCGGCTCCCTCAGGAGTCCGTACCCGGCCGGTCCACGAGTTCGATCTGGTCCACCGCGTTGCACCAGCGGCAGCGGACCGACTCGATGGTCTCATTGACCACCTCGCGTTCCTCGACCTTGGGCTCCCCGGCGAGGTCCAGGTGGACGTACTCCACGACCTTCGACGAACGGGTCACGTCGAACCGCGTGAGGTTGCCGCACAGCGTGCAGCGCCACCGGGTCGTCTCCGTCGGCAGGGGAACCGTCATCAGGCCGCTCACTCCTTCGTCGCTCTTTCAATTAAAGCGGTCCGCGCCTCTCGGCGGGACCGCGGCTCGTAACCCTACGGCCTGACGTCCCCCTCGCGTGGGGCGCATTCCCCCATGTGAGACGCGGCGGGGCGAGCCGTCCCGATCCCTCCGGTTACGCCATGCTCTGTCCCATGAGCGCAAGGTGGCCGGCCGTCCGCGAGGCCGCGCGCGGCCCGGTGGTGACGTACGCGCTGATCGCGGCCTGCGCGGTCGTCTTCATCCTCTCCCCCGCCTCGGGGATGAACCCGGTCTACGGCACGGGCGAGGACCTGGTGGTGGCCGGGACCGCGTACTTCCGGCGCTGGGGCGTCGTACCGGACGAGCTCTTCACCGGCACCGCGCGCGCCGCGCTGACCCCGCTGACCGCGCTCTTCGTCCACGGCGGCTGGCTGCACCTGCTGGGCAACTGCCTCTTCCTCTACGTCTTCGGGGCGATGACCGAGGAACGCATGGGGCGCGCCCACTTCCTCGTCTTCTACGTGAGCACCGGCTACCTCGCCCTGGCCGCGTACGCGGCGGCCAACGCCTCCTCCGACCAGACCCTGGTCGGCGCCTCCGGGGCCATCTCGGCCGTCCTGGGGGCCTTCCTGTGCCTCTTCCCCAAGGCCCGGGTCACCAGCCTCTTCCCGTTCCTCTTCTTCGTCCCGCTGCGCTTCCCCGCCTGGATCGTGCTGATGTTCTGGTTCGGCCTCCAGTGGCTGGCGGCGCAGCGCGCGGGGAGCGGTCCCGGAGTGGCCTACCTGGCCCACGTGGTGGGCTTCTCCCTCGGGTTCCTCTACGCGTGGGTGCGATATCGGCGTACGACTAGAGTGAGGCGACCAGCGACGGCCACCGAGGGAGACAGCCAGCCGTGATCACCGCGATCGTGCTCATCAAGACCAGCGTGGACCGCATCCCCGAGATCGCGGAGTCGATCGCCGCGCTGGACAACGTCAGCGAGGTCTACTCCGTCACGGGCACCTACGACCTGATCGCCCTCGTCCGCGTGCCGCGCCACGAGAACCTGGCGGACATCATCCCGGGCCGCATCAGCAAGATCCCGGGCGTCGAGGCGACGGACACCCACGTGGCGTTCCGCACGTACTCCCAGCACGACCTGGAAGCGGCCTTCGCGATCGGCCTGGACGCCTGACACCTGGCGGCGGGCGCCCGTGCCCCGGCACGCCTCAAACGCCGGCGGGGCTGGGTGTGGACCCCTGACCGGGGTCGGGGGTGGTCGCGGCGGCGTCGCCGCGCCGAGGTGGAGCGTCTCCTCGGCTCGCGGCCGCGGCCCGGTCGGAGACAGCGCCCGGTGGTGACCGCTCGTCCTGCGGGGACGCCCCACCCCGTCGCGACGCCACCGCCACGACGCCGGACCACCGCGCGGGGTGCGGCTGGGACGGGGGCACGCAGGAGTGTCCCCGCAAGGACGAGCGGTCCCCGCCGGGCGCACTGTCCGACCGGGCCGCGGCCGCGAGCCGAGGAGACACTCGTGCGGGTCACCGGCCCGGCCGCGCCCCGCCCGCCCCGACCCCGGTCAGGGGTGTGCGCCTCGGCCCCGTCGGCGTTCGAGGCGGGCCGTCAGACGGCCGGGACGCAGCGGCCCTCTTCCGTCCGGTACGTCCACTGCGCGCCCTGGGCCACCAGCTCCCGCACGGCCCCCACGAACCGCTCCACGTGCTCGTCGGGCGTACCCGCACCGAAGCTGACCCGGATCGCGTTCAGCGAGCGCTCGCCCGGCTCCGCCTCCGGCGCCCCGCACTCGCCCGGCTCCTGCGGCGCACTGCCGAGCAGGGTCCGCACCAGCGGGTGGGCGCAGAAGAGCCCGTCACGGACGCCGATGCCGTACTCGGCGGACAGCGCGGCGGCGAAGTGCGAGCTGTTCCACCCGTCCACCACGAAGGAGATGACGCCGACCCGCGGGGCGTCGTCACCGAAGAGCGACAGGATCCGCACCGCCGGGACCTCGGCCAGGCCCTCGCGGACCTTGGCGATCAGGTGCTGCTCACGGGCCACCAGGGTGTCGAACCCGGCCTCGGTGAGCGCACGGCAGGCGGAGGCGATGGAGTAGACGCCGATGACGTTCGGCGAACCGGCCTCGTGGCGGGCCGCGGTGGTGTGCCACTCGACGTCGACGCCGCCGTCCTCGCGCCGCGCCACCTTGCGCGACGCACCGCCGCCCGCGAGGTACGGCTCGGCCTCCTGGAGCCAGTCGGCCCGCCCGGCGAGCACGCCCGAGCCGAAGGGCGCGTACAGCTTGTGCCCCGAGAAGGCGACCCAGTCGACGTCCAGCTCCTGGACGGACACGGGGTGGTGCGGGGCGAGCTGGGCGGCGTCCAGGACGATCCGCGCGCCGTGGGCGTGCGCCGCGGCGGCGAGTTCCTTGACGGGCCACAGCTCACCGGTGACGTTGGACGCCCCGGTCACGCAGACCAGCGCCGGACCGTAGGGCTCGCGGTCGGCCAGCGCGCGCTCCAGCGTGGCGACGGCCTGGCCCGGGGTGCGCGGGGCGTTGAGGTAGGTGACCTGCGCGTCGCGCCAGGGCAGCAGCGAGGCGTGGTGCTCGGTCTCGAAGACGAAGACCTGGCAGTCGGCCGGGAGGACGGCGGCGAGCAGGTTCAGCGAGTCCGTGGTGGACCGGGTGAAGACGACCTGGTCGGCGGGCCGGCAGTCGAGGAACTCGGCGACCGTGGCCCGGCTCTGCTCGAAGAGGTCGGTGGAGAGCTGCGAGAGGTACCCGGCCCCGCGGTGCACGCTGCCGTAGTACGGGGCGTAGGCGGCCACGTCGTCCCAGACCCGCTGCAGGGCGGGCGCGCTGGCCGCGTAGTCCAGGGCCGCGTAGGTGACTTCGCCGCCGGTGACGAGCGGCACGGTGACATCCCGGCCGAGCACCTGGAGCGGCTCGACACAAGCGGCGTCGCAGGCGGCGTCGGCGGTCGCGGTGGCGGTGGTGGCGGCGTTCAGGGAAGCGGACATGGCGGAATCTCCCGGCAGGCAGGGGTGAATGGCTTCAAGGGGCCGTACGCGGCCGGATGCGGCGGGGTACGGAAAGGCCCCGGGAGGAAGGGGTGGCGCCGGCGGTACCCGGAGGTACGCGGACAGGACCCTGTTTCCGGGGGTGAAGAAGGGGCGAGTCGCCCTATCGCATTCGCTTGCTCACGGAAAAAGCTCCTCGAGAGACCAGGACCCCTGGTGTCGAGGGATCCGCGCTTGCCGTAAGCCTCGCTGCCTACGGCCTGGTCATCACCCGGGGCACCCCGCCACGGAAGGAGGGTTGCCGGACAGCAAGCCGGGGCCTAAACGCTGTCACTCGTGACCTGGTCAGCATCCTGCCACAAGATCCGCCGCGCACAAGCCCCGGTCCGCATGTCGGACCGGGGCATGACGCGAAATCGACGGAGCCGGGGGCGGCGGCTACGCGTTGCTCGCCTTCACCCACCGCTCCAGGACGGCCTGGGCGGCGCCCGAGTCGATCGACTGGGCCGCGCGGGCCGCGCCCGCCGCCAGCTGCTCCTCCAGCGGGCCGCTGCCCGGGTCCAGGGCCACCAGGGCGGCCGCGGAGTTCAGCAGGACGGCGTCGCGGACCGGGCCGGTCTCCCCCGCCAGCAGGCGGCGGGCCACGTCCGCGTTGTACGCCGGGTCCGCGCCCCGCAGCGCGGCGACGTCGACCAGCGGGATGCCGATGTCGCGCGGGTCGAAGCCCTGCTCGGTGACCGCGCCGTCGCGCACCCACCAGACCCGGGAGGTGGCCGTCGTGGTCAGCTCGTCGAAGCCGTCGTCGCCGCGGAAGACCAGCGCCGAGGAGCCGCGCTCGGCGAGCACGCCCGCGACGATGGGGGCCAGCCGGGCATCGGCGACACCGGTCGCCTGGGCCCGTACCCGCGCGGGGTTGGTCAGCGGGCCCAGCGCGTTGAAGGTGGTGCGGATGCCCAGTTCCTTGCGGGCGGAGGCCGCGTACCGCAGCGCCGGGTGGAACTTGACGGCGAAGCAGAAGGTGATGCCCGCCTCCTCGGCCACCTCGACCACCCGCGCGGGGGTCAGTTCGAGGTTGACGCCCAACTTCTCCAGGACGTCCGAGGCGCCGCTGGAGGAGGACGCGGCGCGGTTGCCGTGCTTGACCACCTTGGCGCCCGTACCGGCGACCACGATCGCGGACATCGTCGAGATGTTGACCGTCTTGGCGCCGTCGCCGCCGGTGCCGACGATGTCGACCGTGCGGCCGGGGACCTCGATCAGGTTGGCGTGTTCGTACATGGTCCGCACCAGGCCGCTGATCTCCGCGACGGTCTCGCCCTTGGCCCGCAGGGCGACCACGAAGCCCGCGATCTGGGCGTCGGTGGCCTCACCGCTCATGATCCGGTCCATCGCCCACGCCGTGTCGTCCGCGCCGAGGTCGCGGCCGTCCAGCAGGGCGTCCAGTACGCCCGGCCAGGTACGGGCCGCCACGCTGTCGCCGCCTGCCGGGGTCACAACGTTCATGGTCCGCTCCTGATGGGTCCACAGTCGATGGATGGGGCCCCAGCCTATCCAGCCGGAGCGGACGGCGAAGAGCCCCGTCCAGTGACTGGACGGGGCTCTTGCCGTGGCGACGCGAAGACTGACCGGAATCAGTCCGTCATGCGGAGTCAGTGGTGGCCGTGGCCGCTCTGGATCTCCTTGTACTCCTCAGCCGTGGGCTTCGGGATCTGGTTGTTCTCGCCGTAGAAGCCCTTGCTCAGCTTCGCGCGGAGCTTCTCCAGACCCTTCACCTTGCGCTCGACACCGTTCTCGTCGACCGTCGGGCCGATCTCGACCGGCTTGTACTGCTCGTACGAGGTGAGCGTGTGCAGCTTGCCCTGCGAGAGCGGCTCGTGGACCTCGACGAACTCACCGTGCGGCAGGCGCTTGATGATGCCGGTCTCGCGACCGTGCAGCACCTTGTCCCGGTCCCGGCGCTGGAGGCCGAGGCAGATCCGCTTGGTGGCGATGAAGGCGAGCACCGGGACGACGAAGAAGCCGATCCGGACGAACCAGGTGATCGAGTTGATCGACAGGTGGAAGTACTGGGCGAACATGTCGTTGCCGCCGCCGACGAGGAGCACGATGTACTCCGCGATCCAGGCGACACCGAAGGCCGTCCGGGTCGGGACGTTGCGCGGGCGGTCCAGGATGTGGTGCTCGCGCTTGTCCCCGGTGACCCAGGACTCGATGAACGGGTAGACCGCGATCGAGCACAGCACCAGCGGGAAGAGCAGCAGCGGGATGAAGACGCCCAGGACCAGCGTGTGGCCCCAGAGGTTGATCTCCCAGCCCGGCATCGCGCGGATGAGGCCTTCCGGCATGCCCATGTACCAGTCGGGCTGCGCACCGGTGGACACGTGGTCCGGGCGGTACGGGCCGAGCGCCCAGATCGGGTTGATCGAGGCGATCGCCGCGACGGCCGCGATGACACCGAAGACCAGGAAGAAGAAGCCTCCGGCCTTGGCCATGTAGACCGGCAGCAGCGGCATGCCGACGACGTTGTTGTTCGTCTTGCCGGGGCCCGCGAACTGGGTGTGCTTGTGGTAGAAGACCAGGATCAGGTGGGCCACCAGCAGGCCCATCATGATGCCCGGCAGCAGCAGGATGTGCACCGAGTAGAAGCGCGCGACGAAGTCGCCGCCCGGGAACTCCCCGCCGAACAGGAACATCGACAGGTACGTGCCGACGACCGGGACGGACAGGATGGCGCCCTGCATGAAGCGGACACCGGTGCCCGAGAGCAGGTCGTCCGGCAGCGAGTAACCGGTGAAACCGGTGAACATGCCGAGGAACAGCAGCAGGAAGCCGAAGACCCAGTTGACCTCACGCGGCTTGCGGAACGCACCGGTGAAGAACACGCGCATCATGTGCACGACCATCGCGGCGACGAAGATCAGCGCCGCCCAGTGGTGGATCTGGCGGATCAGCAGACCGCCGCGCACGTCGAAGCTGATGTCCAGGGTCGAGGCGAAGGCCTCGGACATCTGGACGCCCTGCATCGGCACGTACGAGCCGTGGTACACGACCTCGTTCATGCTCGGGTGGAAGAACAGCGTCAGGTACACACCCGTGAGGATGATGATGATGAAGCTGTAGAGGCAGATCTCACCGAGCATGAAGGACCAGTGGTCCGGGAAGATCTTGCGCATGTTCGCCTTGGCGAGGCTGTAGATGCCCAGGCGACCGTCCGCCCAGTCGGCTACGCGCTCACCGGCAGGCGCTTTGCGCTCCGTCGTTTCAGTGGCAGTGCTCATCCGCGCTCCCAGAATGCAGGACCGACGGGCTCTTCGAAGTCGCCGTGCGCCTCGAGGAAGCCTTCGGCATTCACGCCGATCCGCAGCTGCGGAAGCGCGTGGCCGGCCGGGCCGAAGATGACACGGGCGCCGTCGGAGAGGTCGAAGGTGGACTGGTGGCACGGGCAGAGCACGTGGTGGGTCTGCTGCTCGTACAGGCTGATCGGGCAGCCGACGTGGGTGCAGATCTTCGAGTAGGCCACGATGCCCTCGTGGGACCACTCCAGCTCCTGCTTGTCCTTGATGTCCTCCGGCTTGATGCGGACGATCATCAGGGCAGCCTTGGCGATCTGCGTCTGGAAGTCGTGCTGGTCCTCCTCCAGGCCCTCGGGCCGGGCGAAGGTCAGCGAGCCGACGATGACGTCCTCGGGACGCAGCGGCTCGTTGGTGTTGTCGTTGATGAGCAGCTTGCCCTTGGCCCACAGCGTCTTGCGGAGCTTGTCCTCGGGCAGCGGACCCAGGTCGCGCAGGATCACGACGGCGGAGAGCGGCAGCATGGCCAGCGCGCCCAGCATCGTGTTGCGGATCAGGGGACGCCGGCCGATGGCCGACTCCTTGGCGCCGTCGGCGAAGTCCTGCAGGACCTGCGCCTTGACCTCGGCCGGAGCCGCGATCTCGTGACGCTCGGCGGCGACCTCGACGTCGGACATCAGGGTGCGGGCCCAGTGGACCGCGCCCGCGCCGATGCAGAAGAGGGCCGTGCCCAGGGTCATGCCGAGGGCGAAGTTGAGCGCGCTCACCTTCCCGATGGGGAAGATGTACACGATCTTGTCGACCGGCAGGGTCACGTACGAGGCGATGAAGCCGACCGTGGCCAGCATCGACAGCGTGAACAGCATCGCGACCGTGCGCTCGGAGCGCTTGGCCGCCCGCTCGTCGATGTCCTGGATACGGGGCTTGTGGGCCGGCAGGCCCGGGTCGGCGAACGGGTCGTCCGCCAGCGCTACGCCACCGTGGTGCGCGTCGCCCTGCTCGCTCGGCAGGTGCTTCTCTTCGGGAATGTCTTGGCTACTCATGACTTCTTGGCCTTAGCGGTGTGGGCCGCGACCCAGACGGCGACAGCGATCAGCGCACCCAGTCCGAAGATCCAGCCGAAGAGACCCTCGGAAACGGGGCCGAGGCCACCGAGCTTGAGCCCACCGGGGCTGGTCGACTTCTCGCCGTTCACGTTCTGGAGGTACGCGATGATGTCCTTCTTCTGCTTCTCCGGCATGGTGCTGTCCGGGAAGGAGGGCATGTTCTGCGGGCCGGTGAGCATGGCCTCGTAGATGTGCTTCGGCTCGACGCCCTCGAGGTTCGGGGCGTACTTGCCGTGCGTCAGCGCGCCGCCCTCACCGGTGAAGTTGTGGCACTGCGCGCAGTTGTTGCGGAACAGTTCGCCACCTGCGGCGATGTCGGCACCCGCCGGGTCGTACTGCTTCTCGGTCGGCGTGATCGGACCGGCACCGAGGGACGCGATGTACGCGGCCAGCTGGTCGGTCTGCGCCTGGGTGTAGATGACGGGCTTCTTCGGCACCTGAGCGCCGGGCTGCTGGGCGGGCATACGGCCCGTGCTCACCTGGAAGTCGACGGCGGCGGAGCCGACGCCCACCAGGCTCGGGCCGTCAGAGGAACCCTGACCGCCGGTTCCGTGGCAGCTTGCGCAGCCCACGGCGTAGAGCTTCTTGCCCTCCTCGATGGCGAGGGACTGGGAGGTTTCGTCTGCCTGCGCGTTGCCCGCGGGCGCGAAGGCGGCGTACAGCCCCCCAGTGACCGCCAGTGCGAAGAGTAGAACGACGACCGCCGCCAGCGGATGGCGTCGTCGTGCGGAGAGCTTTTTCACGGATTACCCCGGTGTCAGGATCTTCTGCGTCGGTGTGTCTGGATGGAGTGCCGGGCCGGGCCCGGCGACGTGTTCGCTACTTGATCAGGTAGATCGTGGCGAAGAGGCCGATCCAGACGACATCGACGAAGTGCCAGTAGTAGGACACGACGATGGCCGACGTGGCCTGTTCGTGGGTGAACCTCTTGGCCGCGTACGTCCGGCCGAGGACCAGGAGGAAGGCGATGAGGCCGCCCGTCACGTGCAGCCCGTGGAAGCCGGTGGTCAGGTAGAACACCGAGCCGTACGGGTCGGACGAGAGACTCAGGCCGTCCTTCTTGACCAGCTCGGTGTACTCGAACACCTGCCCGCCAATGAAGAACGCACCCATGACGAACGTGATGATGAACCACGTCCTGAGCTTCTTCACGTCACCGCGCTCGGCGGCGAATACGCCGAGCTGGCAGGTGAGCGAGGAAAGCACCAGGACCGTGGTGTTCGTCGCCGAGAAGGGCAGATTCAAGGCCTCGGCCTGTTCTGCCCAATGCTCGGCGCCCATCACCGATCGCAGGGTGAAGTACATCGCGAAGAGGGCCGCGAAGAACATCAGCTCGGAACTCAACCAGATGATCGTTCCGACGCTGACGAGGTTCGGCCTGTTGACCGTCGGGTGCGCGTGCCCGGTATCTACTGTCGTTGCTGTCGCCACGACCGACATTATGTCGGTCGCTTATCCCGCCCTCACCCCGGGGGGTGCCGTTCGGAGTGTCCGGGGCGTGTGCAAGGCCCGAACGGCCCATCGGAGGCCCCTGCGAACCGATGTTGACAGGGTGTCGGACGGAGTAGCATCCGCGACATCATCAACGTGATTCATGTGACACGTGGAGGAACGAAATGCGGGCGACTGCGCGGGTTCTGCTCTACAGCGATGACGCCAACACCCGGGAGCAGGTGCGGCTGGCGTCCGGGCGCAGGCCCGCAGCGGACCTGCCGCCGGTGGAGTTCTTGGAGTGCGCCACCATGGCCGCCGTCCTCAAGGAACTGGACGCGGGCGGCATCGACGCCTGCGTGTTGGACGGTGAGGCCGTACCGGCCGGGGGCATGGGCGTGTGCCGCCAGATCAAGGACGAGATCTTCCGTTGCCCCCCGGTGCTCCTGCTGATCGGGCGCCCGCAGGACGCCTGGCTGGCCACCTGGAGCCGCGCCGACCGCGCGGTGACGCTGCCGGTCGACCCGGTGGACTTCCCCGAGGCCCTGGCGGACGTACTGCGCTCGCGCCTGTCCCTGAACGCCTGAGTCGGGCCGTTCGGCCGTTTGGTCCGGGAGATCGCTCAGCGGCCCCTGGAAGCCGTCCTACGGGCTTCCAGGGGCCGCTGTGCGTCCGGGGGCGCCGGATATCCGACGGTGCCTCAGACCTGCGGGCGCAGCCGGGCCGCGTCGACGGGACTGCGGCCGTCCTGGGTGCCCTTGAGGAGCGCGCTGCCCTCGCGCCACTCCTTCCAGTCGAGGTTCCAGTCGCCGTAGCCGTTGCCGAAGGGGTCCATGTCGTCGCCGATGCTGTTGATCACCCGGACGATGTCGCCCTCGCTGATGTTCTCGTAGAACCAGGCGGCGTTGCCGGTGCTCATGCCGGTGCAGCCGTGGCTCACGTTCTCGTAGCCCTGGGAGCCGACGGACCACGGCGCGGCGTGCACGTATTCACCGCTCCAGGTCACCCGCGTGGCGTAGTACACCGGGAGGTTGTAGTACTCGCTGCCGCCGATGCCGACGGTGTCGCCGCGCATCTGGACGAAGTACTGCTTGCCCAGTACGACCTTGACGCCGTTGCGGGTGGAGAAGCCGGGCTTTCCGGTGGTGACCGGAATGGTGTTGATCACTTCTCCGTTGCGCTTGAAGGTCAGGTAGTGCGAGGAGGCGTCCGTGGTGACCTCGACGCGGTCGCCGATCTCCAGCTTGAGCGAGCTCGCGGCGGCGCCGTAGAGCCCGTCCGCGATCTTGATGCCCTCCAGGTTGCTCCGTACGGAGACCTCGGTGTTGGCGGGCCAGTAGTCCTTGGGCCGGAAGTGCAGCTTCTTGTCGTCCACCCAGTGCCAGGCGCCCTGGACGTTGCCCTGGGACTCCACGACCAGGCCGCGCTCGATGACGGCGCGGGCGGCCTTGTCCTTGACCGGTTCGGTGAGCTCGGCCGTCAGGGGCTGGCCGACGCCGTATTTGCCCGCCTCCGGGCCGAATTCGATGTGGACGACCTTCTTGGCCGGGGTGGTGTCGAAGTTCAGCGTGCGCTGCCCCTGGGCGCCGCGCTCGTCCTCCGTGCCGACGGTGACGGTGTATCGGACGCCCGCGGCCATCGGCGCGGTGCTGTGCCAGCGGTCGCCCTTGGCCGAGAGCTCGCCGGCGAGGTGACGGCCGTGGGTGTCGACGGCGCTCACGTCGGTGATCCGGCCGTCGCCCTTCTTGGCGGTGACTTCGAGGGGGCGGTCGGGGTCGACCGGCCGGCCGCCCGACGCCTGGTTGAAGGCGACCTCGTCGCCCGCGTCGTAGGGGCGGGCTGACAGCGGGTTGTTGTCGCCGGACCCGCAGGCGGTGGCGCCGGCCCCGAGGGACGCGACCAGCAGGGAGCAGCCGACTACCGTCCAAAGACGCGGAGTGTGGTTCATGAGTCCACGCTATGAAGATATGACTATTACGGCGCGCGGGGTGACTGCAAACGAGGGGCCCGGACTCCTCTTGACGAGGTGTCCGGGCCCCAAGTGGGTTACGCGGCGGGTCCGACTACTGGTTGGCGTTCTCGCCCCGGTAGTACTCGTACACCCAGCCCCACAGACCGATCAGGATCAGCGGCGCCGAGAAGTACATCAGCCACCAGCCGAAGATGACGCCCATGAAGGCGAAGGCGCCACCGATGGCCAGGGAGAGCGGCTGCCAGCTGTGCGGGGAGAAGAATCCCAGCTCGCCGGCCTCGTCCGCGACGTCGGCCTCCAGGTTGTCCTGGGCCATCTCGTCCACGCGCCGGGCCGTGAAGGCCAGGTAGTAGCCGATCATGACGCTCAGGCCGAAGGCCAGGAAGAGAGCGGTGGTCCCGACCGGTTCCTTCGACCACACGCCGTACACGACGGCCATGATCAGAATGAACAGGGAGAGCCAGAGGAACATCCTGCCCTGGATCTTCACTTGCCGGACTCCTTGCCGCCGGTGACCGCCGAGGAAGCCGTGCCGTGGTCCGCCAGGTGGTCCAGGGCCGCGATCTCCGGGTGGTGCAGGTCGAACGCCGGGGACTCGGAACGGATCCGCGGCAGGGTGAGGAAGTTGTGCCGCGGCGGCGGGCAGGACGTCGCCCACTCGAGCGAGCGGCCGTAGCCCCACGGGTCGTCGACCTCGATCTTCTTGCCGTACTTCGCCGTCTTCCAGACGTTGTACATGAAGGGGAGCATCGACAGGCCGAGCAGGAACGAGCTGATCGTCGAGATCGTGTTCAGCGCGGTGAAGCCGTCGGCGGCGAGGTAGTCCGCGTAACGACGCGGCATGCCCTCGGCACCCAGCCAGTGCTGCACCAGGAACGTGCCGTGGAAGCCCACGAACAGCGTCCAGAAGGTGATCTTGCCCAGGCGCTCGTCCAGCATCTTGCCCGTGAACTTCGGCCACCAGAAGTGGAAGCCGGAGAACATCGCGAAGACCACGGTGCCGAAGATGACGTAGTGGAAGTGCGCGACGACGAAGTACGAGTCGGAGACGTGGAAGTCCATCGGGGGCGAGGCCAGGATGACGCCGGTCAGACCACCGAAGGTGAAGGTGATCAGGAAGCCGACGGCCCAGAGCATCGGGGTCTCGAAGGACAACGAGCCCTTCCACATGGTGCCGATCCAGTTGAAGAACTTCACACCGGTCGGTACCGCGATCAGGAAGGTCATGAAGGAGAAGAACGGCAGCAGCACGCCACCGGTGACGTACATGTGGTGGGCCCACACGGTCACGGAGAGGCCGGCGATCGCGATCGTCGCGGCGATCAGGCCGATGTAACCGAACATCGGCTTGCGCGAGAAGACCGGGATCACTTCGGAGATGATGCCGAAGAAGGGCAAGGCGATGATGTACACCTCTGGGTGTCCGAAGAACCAGAAGAGGTGTTGCCACAGCAGTGCGCCGCCGTTGGCCGCGTCGAAGACGTGCGCACCGAACTTCCGGTCGGCCTCCAGCGCGAAGAGCGCGGCGGCGAGGACCGGGAACGCGAGCAGGACCAGCACACCGGTCAGCAGGACGTTCCAGACGAAGATCGGCATGCGGAACATCGTCATGCCGGGAGCGCGCATGCAGATGATCGTGGTGATGAAGTTGACCGAACCGAGGATCGTGCCGAAGCCGGAGAAGGCCAGACCCATGATCCACATGTCGGCGCCGATGCCCGGCGAGCGGACGGCGTCCGACAGCGGGGAGTAGGCGAACCAACCGAAGTCGGCGGCACCCGAGGGGGTGACGAAGCCGGCCACCGCGATGGTCGAACCGAAGAGGTACAGCCAGTACGCGAACATGTTCAGCCGCGGGAACGCCACGTCGGGCGCGCCGATCTGCAGCGGCATGATCCAGTTCGCGAAGCCGGCGAACAGCGGGGTGGCGAACATCAGCAGCATGATCGTGCCATGCATGGTGAACGCCTGGTTGAACTGTTCGTTCGACATGATCTGCGTGCCCGGACGGGCCAGCTCGGCGCGCATGAAGAGCGCCATGATCCCGCCGATGATGAAGAACACGAACGACGTGACCAGGTACATCGTGCCGATCGTCTTGTGGTCGGTGGTGGTCAACCACTTCACGACGACGTTGCCCGGCTGCTTGCGCCGTACCGGAAGCTCGTTCTCATACGAGTCGGCGGCGGCACCCTGAGGCTGGTTGAGGATGCTCACAGTTTGTTCACCTCAGCGTTGCGGGCCGGGTCGGTCTGCTTGATGCCGGCCGGGAGGTAACCGGTCTGCCCCTTCTCCGCCAGGTCCTTGAGGTGCTTGCGGTACTCCTCGGGGGAGACGACCTTGACGTTGAAGAGCATCCGGGAGTGGTCGACGCCACACAGCTCGGCGCACTTGCCCATGAAGACGCCCTCTTCGGTCGGGGTGACCTCGAAGACGTTGGTGTGCCCCGGGATGACGTCCTGCTTGAACAGGAAGGGGACCACCCAGAAGGAGTGGATGACGTCGTTGGACGACAGGATGAAGCGAACCTTCTCACCCTTGGGCAGCCAAAGCGTCGGACCGGGCCACTTGACGCCCTCCGCAGCCTTGTCCGGGTTCACGTCTCCGGGGACACCCTTGGTGTAGACGCCTTCGGCGCCCGCGGGGAAGTCCTTGGTGAAGCGGTCCGGGATGGAGGCCAGTTCCTTGGGAACCGTGCCCGCCTTCGGGGTCGCCGCGTCGCCGTCGACGTTCTCGATGTAGTTGAAGCCCCAGCTCCACTGGTAGCCGATCACGTTGATCGTGTGCGTCGGCTTGGCGGAGAGGGAGAGCAGCTTCGACTCGTCACGCGCGGTGAAGTAGAACAGCACCGAGACGATGATGAGCGGGACCACCGTGTACAGGGCCTCGATCGGCATGTTGTACCGGGTCTGCGGCGGAACCTCGATCTTCGTCCGGCTACGCCGGTGGAAGATGACGCTCCACATGATCAGGCCCCAGACCAGGACGCCCGTGATCAGCGCTGCCGCCCACGACCCCTGCCACAGGGAGAGGATGATCGGCGCCTCTTTGGTGACCGGGTCCGGCATACCGAGGTTGGGGAAGTTCTTATATGAATACGAGCAACCAGTGGCGGTCGCCAGGACCACGCCCGCAGTCAGCGCCTGCAGCAGCTTCCGCCGCATCGGGCGCCGCGGCGAGCGGTCGGAGCCGTAGGGACTCACGTAGCGCCTTCCCGAGAGTCTCGGCCCGCGCGGTCGGCCGCGGCCGTGTTCGGGTCGGTCGCCGGCCCTGACGCAGGCAGGGGTTTGGATGTTTATGCGGACCAAACCCTACTGGACGCTATTTGGGGTCGCGCGGGGAGGGTGCCCAACGCGCCGCTACTGCGCCCGAAGGGGTGGATCCGCCGTACGGGGGAAGGCCTCCGTGCACCTGAATGGCGGTGTCCGGACGGCATCTGACGGCCCCTGACCTCGGCGGACGTCCGACCCCGCAGGGCCGCCGGATAGCGTGGGCGGATGCCGTACTTCGATGTCGCCTCCGCCGCTCCGCTGCACCCTGTGGCCCGGCAGGCCCTGCAGGCCGCGCTGGACGAGGGCTGGGCCGACCCGGCCCGGCTCTACCGGGAGGGCAGGCGGGCCCGGCTGCTGCTGGACGCGGCGCGGGAGGCGGCGGCCGAGGCCGTCGGCTGCCGCCCGGACGAACTCGTCTTCACTCCTTCGGGGACGCACGCCGTTCACGCGGGCATCGAGGGCGCCCTGGCGGGCCGTCGGCGCGTCGGCGCGCACCTCGTGGTGTCCGCGGTCGAACACAGTTCTGTCCTCCATTCGGCGGCGGCAGTCGAGTCACGCGGTGGCTCCTTCTCCGAAGTCCCGGTCGACCGCACCGGAGCGGTGGATCCGCAGGTGTTCGAACGCTCGCTGCGCCCCGACACCGCGCTGGCCGCCCTGCAGTCCGCCAACCACGAGGTGGGGACGGTCCAGCCGGTGTCCGAGGTGGCCGAGCGCTGCCGGGCGGCCGGGGTGCCGCTGCTCGTGGACGCGGCGCAGTCGTTGCCCTGGGGTCCGGCGCCCGAGGGCTGGTCGCTGGTGACCGCGAGCGCGCACAAGTGGGGCGGTCCGCCCGGGGTCGGCCTGCTGGCCGTCCGCAAGGGGGTCCGCTTCGCGCCCCAAGGCCCGGGCGGGGAAAGGGAGTCGGGCCGCTCCCCCGGCTTCGAGAACATCCCGGCCGTCGTGGCGGCCGCGGCCTCGCTGCGGGCCGTACGGGCCGAGGCGCGGGCCGAGTCGGAGCGGCTCTCGGTCCTGGTGGACCGGATCCGGCGGCGGGTGGCGCGGTTGGTCCCGGACGTCGAGGTGGTCGGCGATCCGCTGCGGCGGCTGCCGCACCTGGTCACCTTCTCCTGCCTCTACGTCGACGGGGAGATCCTGCTGCACGAGCTGGACCGGGCCGGGTACTCGGTGTCGTCCGGGTCCTCGTGCACGAGCTCCACGCTGACCCCGAGCCACGTGCTCAAGGCGATGGGGGTGCTCTCGGAGGGGAACGTCCGGATCTCGCTGCCGGTGGGCACGACGGCGCAGGAGGTGAACGGCTTCCTGGAGGTGCTGCCGGCCGTGGTGGCCGGGGTGCGGACGCGGCTCGGCGTGGCGCCGTCCGCGCAGCCGGCGGCTTCGGCCGACTCGCTGGTCGTCGACGCGCTCGGGCTGCGGTGCCCGCAGCCGGTGATCGAGCTGGGGAACGCGATCGGGAGCGTGGCGGTCGGCGGGACGGTCACGGTCCTGTCGGACGACGAGGTGGCGCGGCTGGACATTCCGGCGTGGTGCGGGATGCGGGGCCAGGAGTACGTGGGAGCGACCCCCGCCCCGGGTGGGGTGGGGGTCGCTCACACGGTGCGGCGCCTGGTGTGAGCGGCGCCGGGTGGCGTCGTTACGCCAGGTGCGCCTGGACCTCGGCCGCGGCCTCCGGGCCGTAGGCCTTGGCGAAGCGCTCCATGAAGTGGGCGCGGGCCAGGGTGTACTCCTGGGTGCCGAGGGTCTCGATGACGAGGGTCGCGAGCATGCAGCCGATCTGCGCCGCGCGCTCCAGCCCGACGCCCCAGCCCAGGCCGGTGAGGAAACCGGCGCGGAAGGCGTCGCCGACACCGGTGGGGTCGACCTTCGCGGTCTCCTCGGGGCAGCCGACGACGATCGGGTCGTGGCCGACCCGCTCGATCTTGACGCCGTTCGAGCCCAGCGTGGTGACGCGGGTGCCGACCTTGGTGAGGATCTCCGCGTCGGTCCAGCCGGACTTCGACTCGATGAGGCCCTTCTCGTACTCGTTGGAGAAGAGGAACGTCGCCCCCTCCATCAGCGTCCGGATGTTCTCGCCGTCCATCCGCGCGATCTGCTGCGAGAAGTCGGCGGCGAAGGGGATCTCGCGCGTCCGGCACTCCTCGGTGTGGCGCAGCATCGCCTCGGGGTCGTCGGCGCCGATCAGGACGAGGTCCAGGCCGCCCACGCGGTCGGCGACGGACTTCAGCTCGATCAGCCGGGCCTCGCTCATGGCGCCGGTGTAGAAGGAGCCGATCTGGTTGTGGTCGACGTCCGTGGTGCACACGAAGCGCGCGGTGTGCAGCACTTCGGAGATGCGGACGGACTCGGTGTCCACGCCGTGGCGGTCGAGCCAGGCACGGTACTCGTCGAAGTCGTAGCCGGCGGCGCCGACGAGGACCGGGCGGCTTCCGAGCTGCCCCATACCGAAGCAGATGTTCGGGCCGACACCGCCCCGTCGCACGTCGAGGTTGTCGACGAGGAAGGAGAGGGAGACCGTGTGCAGCTGGTCCGCGACCAGCTGGTCGGCGAAGCGGCCGGGGAAGGTCATGAGGTGGTCGGTGGCGATGGAGCCTGTGACTGCGATGCGCACGGCGTGGATGCTCCTGCGGAGGGCGGCAAGCTGACAATCAAACCTACCCGGTAGACGCCGCGAGGCCGACCGGCTGAAACTACCCCGTAGTAGGCCTTTCTTCGCACCGGCGGCACTGCTTACGGTGCCCTCATGACCTCTACCGATGGCTTCGGGCACCCGCAGTACACCGCTCCCGGGCGGACCACGGAAGTCTCGCGCCGGCCGGGCTTCGCCCGGCTGTTGGGCGACTGCGCCCGGATGGCGCCCCACTGGTCGGTCCCGGCGGGCCCCCGGCCGGCCCCGGTGGCGCCCTCGCAGATCCACGGGGTGCGCGTGCCGCCGGCCTCCGCGCGGCTGATCGCCTCCACCGCGCAGTACGGGTACTGACCCCGGTACCGATCCCTCGGGACCGGGGAACCGGTTTCGCTCCTGTTCCGTCCCACTCGCATCACGCACGGCGAGGCAGGCGAAGGAGCGATCCGGTGACCACCGAGCATTCCGGTCCGACTGACAACACCGAACCGGTCGAAGCGGCCGCTTCGACCGAACTGGCCGACGTCGCGGCGCGGCCGGGCGGTGCCCCACGACGGCGCCCCCGCTGGGCGGTCGCCTCGGTCGCGGCCGCCGTCCTGCTGGCCGGTGGCGGTACGGCGTACTGGGCCGCCACGGCCCACGGCGGCACGGGCGCGGCCGCGGCGTCGCTGTCCGCGGGGGACGCCGCGGCCAGGGCGGCCTCGCCCGGCGCTCCCGGCTCCGTCGGCCCCTCGGCCCCCGGCATCGCGCCGGGCGAGCCGAACCCGAACGGCTCCGGGGTGACCTACCGGGCCGAGGGCCCCCTCCCCCAGGGCCCGGCCGCCGCGCCGTCCTTCGCCGCGGGCGGCGAGGTCACCGAGGCCGAGGTGGCCCGGCTCGCGAGCGCCCTGGGCATCACGGCCGCCCCGCGGCTGGTGGGCGAGCTCTGGCAGGCGGGGGTGGTCGGGGACCCCTCCGGCCCGCGCCTCCAGGTGAACCTCAAGGCGCCCGGGACCTGGACCTTCACCCGGCACCTCGCGGGCGGCTCGGACGACTGCCGGCGCGGCAAGGACACCTGTGGTCCCGCGACCCTGCCCGGCGGCGGCGCGCAGGCCCCCAGCGGGGGCCAGGGCCCAGGTCCCGCCGCGGTGGCCGGTTCGGACGCGGGCGCGAGCACGGTCGCGGGCGCGGGCAAGCCGGTGAGCGAGGAGGCGGCGAAGGCCGCCGCGGCCCCGCTGCTCGCGGCGGCGGGCCAGCAGGGCGCGAAGCTGGACGCCCGGCAGCTCCAGGGCTCGGTGCGGGTGGTGACCGCGGACCCGGTGGTCGGCGGGCTGCCCACGCAGGGCTGGCAGAGCACGGTGAGCGTGGGCGCGGACGGCCAGGTGGTGGCCGCCGGCGGCGAGCTGAAGGCGCCGGTGAAGTCGGGCGAGCAGCAGGTGGTCGGCGCGCAGGAGGCCCTGGACCGGCTGAACGCCGCGTCCGCCCCCGGTCCCGGGACCGGGCCGAGCGGGTGCGCCACGTCCGTGCCGCTGGAGCCGGTGGCCCCGATCGCGCCGGGCGAGACCCCGCCCTGCAACCCGGAGCCGCGCCCGATGAAGCCGCCGCGGACGGAGACGGTCCGCACGGCGGTGCTGGGCCTGGCCGCGGGGACCGTGGACGGCGCCCGCGGGCTGGTGCCCGCCTGGCTCTTCGAGGTGGCGGGCACCGGGGGCGGCGCGGGTCGTACGGTGGCCCAGCCCGCGGCGCGGGACGCGGCCCCCGCGCCGCGGCCCGGGCGCACGGTGCCGGGGTTCTCGTACTCCGCGGCGGACCGGAAGCTGACGGTGAACTTCTGGGGCGGGGCGTGCAGCGCGTACGCCGCCGAGGCCCGGGAGAGCGCCGACGCGGTGACGGTGAAGATCACGGACACCCCGACGAACCCGGGCGGGGCCTGCATCATGCTCGCCAAGGACATGTCCGTGTCGGTGACGCTGGAGCAGCCGCTGGGCGCCCGGAAGGTGGTCGACGGGACCACGGGCAAGGAGCTGCCCCGCCAGTAGCCGGGAACCGGCACCGGCACGCGCGGAAACCGGCACCCGCACACGCGGAAGGGGCCCGACCACCATCAGGTGGTCGGGCCCCTTCCGTGCGTGTGTGCCTACCGGCTCAGGGGCTAGCTGAACGAGTCGCCGCAGGCGCAGGAGCCCGTGGCGTTCGGGTTGTCGATCGTGAAGCCCTGCTTCTCGATCGTGTCGACGAAGTCGATCGACGCACCGTGCAGGTACGGGGAGCTCATCCGGTCCGTGACGACCTTGACGCCGTCGAAGTCCTTGACCACGTCGCCGTCGAGGGAGCGCTCGTCGAAGAAGAGCTGGTAGCGCAGGCCGGAGCAACCGCCGGGCTGGACGGCGACGCGAAGCGCCAGGTCCTCGCGGCCTTCCTGCTCCAGCAGGGTCCTGACCTTCTCGGCGGCGGCGTCGGACAGGAGGATGCCGTCGCTCACAGTGGTCTTTTCGTCCTGAACGGACATCTGCATTCACTCCCGAAGTGGGCGGCTTCCCGGCAGGGGCAGGGAAACGTCGGTCGGACTCTTGCCGTCGGTGGCAACGAGCGCGGCCGCCGATTCATTCCGGGTCCGGCGCTTGTTCCAGACATTCATGCTCGCACACCCGTCGGCCGGGCGAATGCGTCACATCGACACTATCGGCATCGTCAAAGTGACGTGAAGCGGTTATGATAGATAACGTCAAATAGACGAGAAGTGGCAGTCCCCCGCAGTCCCCGCAGTCCCCCTCGGAGAGAGTTCTCTCCAGAAGTCCCTAGTCGCAGAACAGAAAGGGTGCGTGTCGTGACCACCGCCCAGCCTTTGGACGTCCAGCCGACGCCCCTTGCCCTGCTGCTGCTCGGCCGCGAGGCCGACCCCAAGAGCGAGCGCGGGGTGGAGTGCCCCGGCGACCTGCCCTCGCCCTCGGACCCGAACCTGGTGGCCCGTGCCCGCGCGGCCAAGGAGAAGCTCGGGGACAAGGTCTTCATCCTCGGCCACCACTACCAGCGCGACGAGGTGATCGAGTTCGCCGACGTCACCGGCGACTCCTTCAAGCTGGCCAAGGACGCGGCCGCCAAGCCGGAGGCCGAGTACATCGTCTTCTGCGGCGTGCACTTCATGGCCGAGTCCGCGGACATCCTGACCACGGACGACCAGAAGGTCGTCCTGCCGGACCTGGCCGCCGGCTGCTCGATGGCCGACATGGCCACCGCCGAGCAGGTCGCGGAGTGCTGGGACGTGCTGACCGAGGCCGGCATCGCCGACGTCACGGTGCCCGTCTCCTACATGAACTCCTCCGCCGACATCAAGGCCTTCACCGGCAAGCACGGCGGCACGATCTGTACGTCGTCCAACGCGAAGCGGGCCCTGGACTGGGCTTTCGAGCAGGGCGAGAAGGTCCTCTTCCTGCCCGACCAGCACCTCGGCCGCAACACCGCCGTCCGCGACATGGGCATGTCTCTGGACGACTGCGTCCTGTACAACCCGCACAAGCCGAACGGCGGCCTGACGGTCGAGCAGCTGCGGAACGCCAAGATGATCCTGTGGCGCGGGCACTGCTCGGTGCACGGCCGCTTCTCCGTGGAGTCGGTCGAGGACGTCCGCGCCCGCATCCCCGGCGTGAACGTGCTGGTCCACCCCGAGTGCAAGCACGAGGTCGTGGCCGCCGCCGACTACGTCGGCTCGACGGAGTACATCATCAAGGCGCTGGAGGCGGCCCCGGCCGGCTCCAAGTGGGCCATCGGCACCGAGCTGAACCTGGTCCGCCGCCTGGCGAATCGATTCGCCGCCGAGGACAAGGAAGTCGTCTTCCTCGACAAGACGGTCTGCTTCTGCTCGACCATGAACCGCATCGACCTCCCCCACCTGGTGTGGACCCTGGAGTCCCTGGCCGAGGGCAACCTCGTCAACCAGATCCAGGTGGACAAGGAGACCGAGAGCTTCGCCAAGCTCGCCCTGGAGCGCATGCTCGCCCTCCCGTAACCGAGCCGGTCACACCAATACGGAACGGAAAGGGCCGCCCGCCCCCCACGTGGGGGG